>CALBOJ010000138.1 GCA_937896835.1 uncultured Collinsella sp. | reverse complement strand
GTAAAGCCGCCCGTAGACACGTACAGACCGCGATCGCCTGCGCGAAGGCCACCGATAAATGCGCGAACCGCTGGGGCGCCCATAGCACCCTTGCGATGCTTGACCTCAGCGACAATGCGAGGCGACTCCAGCCCGAGAGCATCCGGAGACGCCACCACATCGCGACCGCCATCAGGACCCTTGGGCATAACGCGAGCGCAGTAGCCCATAGCCTTGAGCAGGCCCGCTACCAAGCGCTCCATATCCTCCCAATCGAGCTGGTTAACGCGATCCTTAATGAGCTCAATGCCATTGTCATAGGTCGCTGCGAGGGTTTCTTCGTCATTTGTCGCATCGTTATCATCGATGGCGGGATCATTTGAAGCCACCACCGACTTGTCCCTTGCAGCATTCGTGAGATCGCCCATGACCTCATCGGAGACAGCGAAGATGGTCTGGATGCCGCCGAGCGAATTCTTAGAGGACGGCGAAAGCACATCACGTGGAGCGGTTTCACCCCACTTGACGTCTCGCGTGTAGGTCACTCCGTCCATATCGCAGACGGCAACGCAGGGGCCAGTGATAACGCCAAGATGATAAAGGCGGCTCTCCGGGTCGTACATGACAACGGTCGAGTCCGTCGTCATATCGTGCGCAAAACGGTAAACCTGGCCAACACCCGCCGCGACCCTGCCCTTGCTGTCGCCGGGATGTGACAGGCCGTATGCTGCCCTAATCTGCTCGCGATTCATAGCGGCAATATCGGCACCATCGAAATCCCAGCCAATACCTATGACGCCATGCTCGAGCCAGTCGGACGCATATACGCCGCCACGACCGGCACGAATCATCCAAGCACCCACGCGAAACCTGCCTTTCTGCCATAGCACGACCGTGTTGTAGCACTATGAATTATCTCAAATGCCCCAGGCATTGCACCGACAACTTGCCACAGCGCTGGCAAACGGCCAACGATAGCCCCACTTTTACCCGCTTTCATGTAGGTAAGTCTTCGCCACACTCATAAGGTGGGGCAGATTCGCCTCGGTTGCCTTCATTTTGTATTTGCCCCCCATTTGTTCTTGTCGCCTGGAATTAAATGTTCACCAATCAACGAATTTTACATAGAGGACGCAACGCTATAATGCTGTAAACGCATTTGTATTGCATTTCGAGTGACGGGAGCACAGATGCCTGATAACTACAAGGAACTCATTAAGAGCAACC
>CALBOJ010000137.1 GCA_937896835.1 uncultured Collinsella sp. | reverse complement strand
TCCAGCCATAAAAAAGCCTCCCATTTCTTGTGTCCAAGAAATGGGAGGCAGTTCAGTATGAACTCGGGGCTCTTTGTGCCGCACATCTATGAGAGGAGAAATTCGATGCGTACGGGCGCTACTCCATGAAGCCGCAATGGTGCAATGGGGCCAGATTTACATGCACCAAGTTGGTGCAAAGTAACCTGCCCCCACGCAACAAGGGGTTGACTAGAGCTCGCAGGCAACCTTGTAGCCATCGCCGATGGCATCGCGGATGTTGCCGCACTTGTTGGCATCGCCCAGCACGTGGGTGGCAACACCGGCAGCGGCAAGGTCGTCGGCCAGCTTGGTATTGGGACGATAGCCCATGGCGAGCACCAGCGTATCGGCATCGGCGATGGTGTGGGCCTCGCCATCCTTCTCGTAGCTGATGGCATCCTCGGTGATCTCGGTCACCTTGGCCTCGGTCAGCACGTGGACGCCCTTGGAGAGCATGCGCGTGATGAGCACCGCGCGACCGGCACCACCCTCGTTGGCGGCGAGCGTCTTGGTCATCTCGATAACGGTGACGTCGCGATTGGCCGGCGACAGATCGTTGACCAGTGGGGCCAGGTAGTCGGCCGTCTCGCAACCGACGGTGCCGCCGCCCACGATGATAATCTTCTTGCCCGGGAAGGCCTTGCCACCCAGCAGGTCGTCGGCCGTCATGACCTGCTTAAATCCCTGCATGAAGGCCGGGGCGATGGGCTCGGCGCCATAAGCCAGGACAACCTCGTAGCCCGCGTAGTCACGCTGAATGTCCTCGGCCGAAAGCTCGGTACCAAAGACGCACTTCACGCCCGCCTTAGCAAGACGGCGATACTGGTACTTGATCACGCGGGTGAGTTCCTGCTTTGCCGGCGGAACGGCCGCGATGCGCATCTCGCCGCCCGGTTCGTCCTGTTTATCCACGAGCACCACATTGTGACCGCGCTTGGCGGCAATGTAGGCTGCCTCCATGCCCGCAGGACCAGCGCCCACAACCAGTACGTTCTTGGCCTCGGCGGCAGGCTCGTAGCCGGCCTCATCGCGCTCCACGTCCGGGTTGACGGTGCAGGAGATGCGCTTGCCAAACATAATGCCGTTCAGGCAGCGCAGGCAGCCAATGCAGGGGCGGATGTCGTCGGCGTTGCCGGCAGCGGCTTTGTTGCAGAACTCGGCATCACACAGATTGGCGCGACCCATCATGCAGATATCGGCAGCACCGTCCTCGATCAGCTCCTCGGCGATCCAAGCCTCGTTGATACGTCCGACGGTGGCGACGGGAATGTTGACGTGCTTTTTGATCTCGCGCGAGCAGGCGGCGTGCGAGGCCTGCTGCGTGCCGGCGGCGGGAATCGCAGAGCCGCGCTTGATGGTGGTGCCGCCCGACACGTGAATCATGTCGACGCCGGCCTTCTCCAGGCGACGCGAGACGTAGATCATGTCGTTGAGGGTCAGGCCACCATCGGTGTACTCGTCACCCGAGATGCGGACGTCGATGATAAAGTCCTTGCTGCAGCGCTCGCGAATCTCGGCGATGACCTCGAGCAAAAAGCGCATGCGAGCGTCGAGCGAGCCGCCGTACTCGTCGGTACGCTTGTTGTAGAGCGGGGTCAAAAAGCCGCCGAGCATGCCGTGGGCGTGCGCCGCGTGGACCTCGACGCCATCGACGCCAGCCTTTTGCATACGCACGGCGGCGTCGCCAAACTGGTGCGTGAGCTCGTGGATCTCGTCAACCGTGATGGGGCGCGGTGCCTCGCGGGCGTAAGACGGGCCCACAAAGGACGGAGCGATCAGGCGAGGCGTGCCCGGAACGTTAAAGGCCATGTAGGCGGGGTGGAAGAGCTGCGGCATGATCTTGCAGCCATACTCGTGGACGGCCGCGGCGAGCTTTTCCCAGCCGGGGATAAACGTGTCGTCGTAGCAGCACATGTCACCCGGCAGATAGGTATAGGTGGGCTCGACCGTCACGACCTCGGTAATGATGAGGCCCACGCCGCCCTTGGCGCGGGCACGGTAATGATCGACCAAGTCGTCGGTCACATAGCCATGATCGGCCAGGTTGGTAGATACCGGCGGCATAAAGACGCGGTTCTTGACCTCGGTCGTACCGACCTTGATCGGGCTAAAGAGCATCGGGTAGGCGGAGGACTCCATGCAGGTTTCCTTTCGATTGAGCCGCTCGGCGGCAGTTACTGACGTACCTATCGTAGCAGTAACTGCGCAGCACCCGACAGATCGCAGATTGCACGGCACTCGTCAAAAGGAGAAACAGAGACGTCCCCGTTCACCTTATTTGATACCGCGGCCCAAGTCTTCGGCGATTTTGTCTACGCCCTTAAGTGCGGCGCAGGTCTTTTTATTGGAGCAATGTCCTGTGCAAACGCCACCTTGAGCGCAGTCGGCGCAGGTGCCCTTGCGATAAATGCGCACGCACACGGCGACAAACGCAATGCCGATAACAGCCAGTACAACAATATCGATAGGTGCCATAGCAAGCCTCCTCTAGTTAGCCACCACTTACTTTACCCCATTCTCCACCTACCAAAAAGGGACAGGTTTATTTTGGTCGGTTTTATCTGCGGAAACGCCACATCTCCCCCACCAAAAAGCCCGAGTGTCGCTGGGACACCCGGGCTCGTGGAAAGGGGCTAATCCTTATTCGGACTTAAGCGGAAACTGCGGCGGAAGCAGTGTTGGTCTCGTCCTCGTCGGTCCATGCATGCTTGGGCATGGGACGGAAGATCTGGAAGAGCATCGCAACCAGCAGCACGATGGCCACAACCGTCCAGATACCAAACTGCCCAAGAACAAGCAGGTTATAGAACTGGTTGATGAACAGGCCGATGACCCAAGCAAAGGCACACTCGTAGCCGATGGCAATCGCGGTCCACTTACCGGAGTTCATCTGGTTACGGATGGTGCCGATAGCGGCAAAGCACGGAGCGCACAGCAGGTTGAAGGCACCAAAGGCGACGCAAGCGCCCATGGTCGGGAACATAGCCGCAAACGCGGTCCACAGGCTCGGGTCGGTCTCGCCGGCGTCGGCGACAGAGAGCAGCGAGCCGGCGGTGGCGACAACGTTCTCCTTGGCGACGAGGCCAGAGACGGTCAGCGCGGTGGCCTGCCAGGTGCTAAAGCCGAGCGGGGCGAAGATCCAAGCGACCAGGTTGCCGAACATGGCAAGCACGGAGTAATCCATGAACTCCTCGGGGATGCCCTCCATGGAAGGCAGGTAGCCAAAGGCGCCGTTGTAGCTACCAAAGTTGGAGAGGAACCAAACGACGACGGTGGACGCAAAGATGACCGTGCCGGCCTTCTTGATAAAGGCGAAGCAGCGCTCCCACACGTGCAGCGCCCAAGAGCGGATCGCCGGGAAGTGGTAGGCAGGAAGCTCCATAACAAACGGCGTCGGGCGGCCGGCGAAGAGCTTGGTCTTCTTGAGCATGAGGCCCGAGGCAATGACGGCAAAGACGCCCAGGAAGTAGAAGAGCGGGCTGATCCACGCAGCGGTGGTAGAAGAGTCGCCAATGATGGAACCCATAAGCAGGGCGATGATCGGCAGCTTGGCGCCGCAAGGGATGAACGTGGTGGTCATGACCGTCATGCGGCGGTCCTTCTCGTTCTCGATGGTCTTGGTAGCCATGACGCCGGGGACGCCGCAGCCCGAGGACACGAGCATGGGGATAAAGGACTTACCGGACAGGCCAAAGCGGCGGAACACGCGGTCCATGATGAAGGCGACGCGGGCCATGTAACCGCAGTCCTCCAAGAAAGACAGCATCACAAAGAGCAGGAACATCTGCGGGACGAAGCCCATGATGGCGCCGATGCCAGCCACGATGCCGTCGCAGACCAGCGAATCGACGAGGCCACCGTCCTCGGTACCGCCCGCCACGAGAGCGTCATGCACCGCGGTGGTGATACCCGGGACATAGGGGCCGTACTGTGCCGGGTCGACCGAGTCGGCGTTGTCGCCCGCAGCCTCAACAGCTGCGTCATAGGCGTCGCGACCCTGACCGAGCACGTACCAGCCGTCGGTGCCGAAGAGCTGGTCGTTGGTGAAGTCGGTCACCGTGCCGCCCAGGGTGGAAACGGCGATGTAGTACACGCAGAACATGATGACCACGAAGATCGGCAGGCCCAGGATACGGTTGGTAACCACGCGGTCGATCTTCTCGGAGGTGCTCATCTTGGCCGGAGCCTTGGTCAGGCACTCGTCGATGATGTGGGCGATCACGCCATAGCGCTCGCCGGTGATGATGGACTCGGCATCGTCGTCGCAATCCTGCTCGCACTGGGCGACCAGCTGCTCCACGCGAGCGGCCTTCTCCTTGGTAAGGTTGATGAGCTTGCAGGCGTCCGCATCGCGCTCAAACAGCTTGACAGCGTAGTAGCGACGCTTGTTGGCGGGAACGCTCGCCGGCAGGTTATTCTCGATGTGGTCAAGAACGTCCTCGATGGAGGAATCGAACTTGTGCTCCGGCACCTGGCCCTTGGAAGCAGCGGACTTCTTGACCTGATCGAACAACTCCGTGATGCCCTTGTTCTTAAGAGCAGAGATCATCATGACCGGGCAGCCGAGCTTCTTGGAAAGCTTGTCCGTGTCGATCTTGTCGCCGTTCTTCTCGACCAAGTCGGCCATGTTGAGGGCGACGACCACGGGCAGGCCGGTCTCGATAACCTGAAGCGCCAGGTACAGGTTGCGCTCGAGGTTGGTGGCATCGACCACCTGGACAACGACATCGGGCTCGCCGCTCATGAGGTAATCGCGCGAGCACTGCTCCTCGGGGCTGTAGGGGGAAAGCGAGTAGATGCCGGGGAGGTCCGTGATGGTAACGTTCTTGTCGCTCAGGAGCTTGGCTTCTTTTTTCTCAACCGTGACGCCGGGCCAGTTGCCAACGTAGCCGTTGGCGCCGGTGATCAGGTTGAAAAGCGTGGTCTTGCCGCAGTTGGGGTTACCCGCCAGCGCGACATGGATCTGAGAATCCGCCATTCAATCCTTCTTCCTTGTTTGCCCGCGCTGCTTTCTCCGCGCAGGCTGGATAATGTGCTTCAAAGATGCTGCATTAAGTTAGAAAAGCCTAACTTTATCTGCAGAAATATGCGCCGCGAGTCCTTACTGAACCTCGACGACGGCGGCCTCCTCCTTGCGGATGGAAAGCTCGTAGCCGCGCACGTTGATCTCGACCGGATCACCGAGCGGTGCAACCTTCACGACCTTGAACGAAGTGCCCTTGATGAGCCCCAGGTCCATAAGGTGGCGGCGAAGCGCGCCCTCACCGTGAAGCTTGACGATGGTAGAGCTCTCGCCCACCTTAACGTCACCCAACGTCTTCATTTACTTGTCCCCCTTTCAGTGCGTACAGAAATACCGTCGACTAACCGACGGTCATGATGTGCATGGCAACCTTGGAATCGATGCCAAAGCGTGCGCCCAGCACCGTGACGATGATATTGGCGCCACTCGAGCTCACCACGTGGATCTCGCTGCCCTCGACAAAGCCGAGGTCTTTGAGGTGGTGCTTCATATCCTCATTGCCCTTTACACGAGACACGCGCACGGTTTCGCCCGCTTTTACCATCGAAAGCGGCATTGCCGGCATCTGCGGTCCGCAAGACATGAGTGGCTCCTAACATCAGTTCGTCCTCAACATCGACGCGGTAAAAGTTAACCACGCCTATGTTCGCTTTAGTAAACTAACACGTGGTTAACTTTTTGGAAAGGGTCCCCATTCAGATTTCGAAAAAGTTTCCTATACGAAACAAAGGCACCGCAAAGACCGTCTCTTTGCAGTGCCTATTGATACCAATTTATGCAACAGAGGGGACTGCCCCCTTTGTCACATTGTTGAAGTTAAAGCGAGAGGTTTCTGATCGACGTGACGCAGGAGGCCTCATCCACGCCCGAAACACGGAACACGACGTCTTCGCCACATTCGCCGCAGAGTGCCATGAGCCCTATAACGTCGCGGCCATCGACATGACGATTGCCAATCGAAACCGACACGTCACTACGATGCTTGGCGATAATGTCATAGAGCAGCGCAACCGGGCGGGCATGCAGTCCCAACGGATCTTTAATCGTCTTTGTAAACTCGACCATGTCCCCTCCCACGACATCGCACATTCGGCCGGCAAACCCAGCCACGTGGTAGTTATTGTAGCGTTAGATGCTTGTCGAGAGCTCCTCTGAACACCTCGTGGGCAAAAAGTGGCAAATATGAGTACTGTCACCAATTTAGTAGCAGCAAAATCGAGAGCAAATTGCCTAATTTGAGCGATTCGAAGAGGTTGAAAGCCGTCAAACGCCCTTTAAAGGGGGGTTAGATAAATTGATTTTGAGCCCATTTTCGCTCAGAGCAGGCCGAAAAATATGACACCTCTTTTGCAACAGTACTCATATTTGGCATTTTTTGACCACGGGGTCCAAAACCATGCCCCAAAGCACAAAAGAAGGGGCCTCGTAAGGCCCCTCCTTAGGAAAGGGAATCGATTTATTCCACAGCCGTAGATTAATCCTAGCCGCTACTCCATCATGTCGAGGACGGAGGGGCGAAGCTCGTTCTCGGCGGCCTCGGGATCGGTCTCACGCAGGCGGTTGATGTAGCGGTTGTACCACGTCACGGCAAGGCCCAGGAAGACAACCACACCGCCGACGTTGTAGACCAGCGTCAGCCACAGCGGCTGATCGAGCGGAATGGTGCCGCAGATAAGCACGAAGCAGAAGACCACGAGCAGGAATGCAGCAATGACCAGGCCAAAGGCACGCGAACCCATGCGGAAGCCACGGGGAGCGGCGTCGAAGTTCTTGCGCAACATAAAGTAGGCAAGCAGGATCAGCAGCGGCGGGAGCAGAGCGGTGGCAGCCGTCATGTTGGTGACGATCATGAGCAGGTCGTCGAGGTTACCGGAGCCCAGGGCCGGGATGATCAGGATGGGGACGACGATGGCGAACTGCAGCCAGGCAGCGCGGGCAGGAATGCCGTGCTCGTTGAGCTCGACGATCTTGCTACCAAAGACACCCTTGGGAATCTCGGTGAAGAAAACCTTGATGGGAGCGGAGGTCCACATCATGAGGGAGCCCAGCGTGGCGGCGAGAAGGATCAGGCCAATGACGCGCGTGGACACTTCCATGGGAATGCCAAAGTGGGCAAAGACAGCGCCGAACACGTCGAAGATGCCGGTGGAGATGGCAACGCCGCCCTCGGGGATGAACAGGTTAACCAGCAGCGAAGCGCCTGCATACAGAAGGCCGATGGTCAGGCCGGCGATAACGACGGTGCGCACGAAGGCCTTGACGCCGCCCTTAAGGTCGTTAAGGAACACGCCGACAGACTCAGCGCCACCAACGCCCTGGATAATCCAGGCAAGCGTACCGAAGAAGCCCCACGTAGTGGCGAAGTTGCTCATGTCGGGAGCCATGTTGGCGGGAGTAGGAGCCGTAGCGAACTCAACGCCGCCAAAAGCAGCAGCCAGGGACAGCAGGATGAACACGGCGGTCAGGCCGAGAGCCGCGGTCGAGCCGAAGGAGGAAATGGAGCCGATCCACTTAGCGCCCTTGGTCGACACCCACGTGGCGATAGCAAAGACGACGATCTCGATAATGGTGATCCACAGCTGCGAGAGCTCGGCGTTGGCGCCAAAGAATACGTAGCTCGCGTAGATGATGACATTGGGCAGTACGGACGCAAAGTAGAACAGGTTGACGAACCAGTAGCTAAATGCCGTCAGGAACGCCCAGCGGCCACCCATCGAGGTCTTAACCCATGCGTACACGCCGGACTCGGAGTCCTTGTTAAGGCCGACGAACTCGGCGGTAACCAGGGTATAGGGAACAAAGTACAAAAGCGTGGCGAAGAAGAACGACGGCGCAGCTGCCAAACCGATGGCCGCGTTGTTGTTGATGATGTTCTTGATACCGAACACGGCGGCGACCGTCATGCCCAGCAGAGCGAACGAACCAATCGTTCCTCGTTTTTCAGAGCTCATAAGCCCTCCCAATCATCTGTTAAATGTCATCTAAAACCGTCCGAGCTGCAAGTGCAAACACGGACGGCGCACCTGCTAAGGGAAATGGGGAAAAGGGAGTCAACAAAGCCATCTCCCTTAACAGCGCGAAGCAAACGTCCAAACGGACGAATACTACTTGTTGGGGAAGGAATAACCTTCGACCGTCACGTGCAGTACCACGACGCGGGGATCCGAAGCCTCGGCGATAACACGGTAGGCCTCGTCAATTTCGACGACGGCAACGCCGCCGGCGGGAATCGTCACGGTCTCCCCCGTACCCTCAAAGCGCTCGCGATCGTCGATATCACTGTAAGCGCGCGTACAGGTAAGATCGGCCTTGGAAGCCACCTCGACGGTCAGATCGCCGTCGAGCGGGGCGAGCACGGCATGGTAGCGACGGTGACCGACCAGATCGGCAGTAGCCGCCTCGTGGGCGTCCACCCACCAATACACCAGCGAGTCGCCGATAGAGTACGCCACATCGTGCTGCAGCTCAGAAACGCCGTCGAGTGCCTGGCCGGTACGCATCCACTTCTTGACGGACTTCATCTGGGCGTCGAAATCGGCACGCGAGTTAAAGACATGCATGACTTATGCCTCCTTAATGGGTGCCAGCGCCTGAGCCAAATCGGCAGACGTCAGCGGTCGCAGGGACACCTCAAAACTGAAGCTCTCAAAACGGGTGCGATAGGAATCGAGCACCTCGGAACCCCAAGAGTTCGAGCCAAGGCCGAGCAGCTGGTCGTTGATGTTGACCGTAACCGTGTCGCCCGGGACAAGATCGTAGACATGCTTGGCGTTATCGATAGCCTCGCAGCTATAGGGCCATGCCGAGAACGAGAACGGGTTGGAAGCGGCGTCGGCTGGACGGGTCACCAGCACGCCGTCACCGTGGCTAGAGCGCAGGGCAACCCAGCGGGTGCCCTCGCGGTTGGCGCAGTCCTGAGGCATAACGTAGGGCGTGAACATCTCGTCAACCGTAGTGCGGTAATGACCGACCGGGTTGGCGCGCAGCGAATCCGGATAGTTCTCGCCCGGGCCGTGGCCATACCACTCGACGGCACGATCACAACCGGGAACCTCGAAGGAGATGCCGATGCGCGGGATAATGTCCGAATAGTCGCCGTAGGGCTCACCGGAAACCTTGAGGTCGACGCGACCGCTCGGAAGCACGGTGTAGACGAGCTCAACGCGCATGCCGAACGCGCGGACGGGAGGAGCGATACGCTGGTTCACGGTAACGACGACCGCATTGCCGTCCTGCTTCCAAGAAACCTTGCGGGTGGACGTCTGCATCACATCGATGAAGTTGTCCTTCCACAGGGAGTCATACTCTTGGGCGTGGTTGTCGACGAGCGGATGCCAAAAACCAACCTGGGGACCGGAGGTCATGACGTCGCGGCCGGATGCCTTCCACTCGCTCACGGTACCGTTGACCTTGCTGAAGGTCAGCTCGCTGTTGAGGGAGTGAATGCGAATCTCCTGCTCGGTCTCCTCGACCGTAAGCTCAGGACGAGTGGGAGCCGCGATGGCCGGCGCCGGATGGTTTGCGATGGCAAACTGGCTTGCACCCAGCTGGAACATCGGCTCGCACCAGGCGTGAGCAGCCATGGTGTAGGCGTGCACGGTCAGCAGGGTCTCGCCCACCGCGGCCTCGCGAATCACCAGCGGAAGCTGGACGGACTCGCCGGGGGCAACCGCGCCGGGCATGAGCGTCTTGCGGCAGACCACATCGCCGTCCACCAGGGTCTCGGCCGACAGGCAAACATCCTCGAGGGTGGTAAACCAACGCTTGTTGGTGACGGTCAGCTCGCCCGCCTCGGCGTCATAAGCCATGCGGACCGGGCAGATGACCTGGCCGTACTCGGTAAGGCCCGGGCTCGGCTGCTGCCAAGGGAACACCATGCCATCGATGCAGAAGTTGCTGTTGTTGGGGTAATCGCCGTTGTCGCCGCCATACATGTCGTAGGCAACGCCGTCCTCGGTCACAGCAGCCAGACCGTGGTCGCACCATTCCCAAATGAACTGGCCCTGGATGCAATCCCAGCGATCGAAGACCTCCTGGTACTCGGACAGGCCTCCGGGACCATTACCCATAGAGTGGCCGTACTCGCAGTTGATGCGCGGCTTGGGGAACGGATGCTCGCCAAAGTCGTTCATCTGCGACACACGGGAGTACATGGTGGAAATGACGTCGACGGTATCGGCGTTGCGATCCTCCTCGTAGTGGACCGGACGACCGTCGAGCTCGTGAGCTTTGACGTACATCGCGCGGATGTTGCAGCCATAGCCGCTCTCGTTGCCCATCGACCACATGATGATGCACGCGTGGTTGCGCTCCTGCATCACCAGGCGCTCAACGCGGTCAACGTAAGCCGACTCCCAGGCAGGGTCGTCGGTGACCAGGGCGATATTGCCGATATTCTCGAAGCCGTGGCTCTCCATATCGGTCTCGGCGACCAGCATGATGCCGTACTCGTCGCACAGCTCGTAGAAGCGCGGGTCGTTGGCGTAGTGGGACGTGCGCACCGCGTTGATGTTGTGCTGCTTCATGAGCTCCAGGTCGCGGCGCATGCGCTCGAGGCCCACGGCGCGGCCCTTGTGGTCGTCGTGGTCGTGGCGGTTGACGCCATGCATCTTAAAGTAGGTGCCGTTGAGGTAGATATGATTGCCCTCGACCGTCACCTCGGCAAGACCCTGGCGATGTGGAACGTACTCGCTGACCTCGTCGCTGTCGTAGACCTCAAGCGTAAGGTCATAGAGGAAGGGGTCCTCGGGGTTCCAGAAGTGGGCATCGGCAACGCTGCACTCGGCATGGCCGTCGACGCACTCGCCCGTAGCGACCACATTCTGGCCATCGCTGAGCGTATACACAACGCGGCTTGCGCCCTCGGCAACCGTATCGAGCGTGATCAGAGCGGCATCGCCCTCGCGGTGCGTGCGGAATTTAAAGTCGACCAGGTGCGCGGCGGGACGCTGCATAAGGTACACATCGCGGAAGATGCCCGAGGCCCACCACATGTCCTGATCCTCGATATAGCTACCATCGCTGTACTGCAGGACCTTGACCGCAAACAGGTTGTCGCCCTCGACGAGCGCCTCAGTCACGTCAAACTCGGCAGACAGGCGCGAACCCTTGGTCATGCCGATATACTGACCGTTGACGTACAGCTCGCCATAGCTCTCGATGCCGTCGAAGCGAATGATCTCGCGAGCACCGGCAGGAACGGCGGGAAGGTTGACGATACGCTGATAGACGCCCGTGGGGTCGTCGGAGGGAACGAACGGCTGGTCCACCGGGAACGGGAAACCCTCGTCGGTGTAGGCAAGGTTGCCATAGCCGTCCACCTGCCACAGATGCGGGACCTCCACGTGATCCCACTCGGGCTTGTATGTGGAGAGCTCCTCGTTGGAGACGGCAGCAGGGCCCTCAAAAAGGCGGAACTGCCACGAGCCGGACAGCTGGACAAACCCGCGCGACAGCTCGCGGCTGTACGTTGCAGCGAGATCGGCGGTCTCGTAGCCCATAAAGTACGCATGGGGTGCCAGGCGGTTCCTGTGGGTGAGCGCTTGGTTTTCCCAATCGTTAATGGCGTCCATGGTGATGCTCCTTCGTCATCGTAGTGATTCTTGTGCAACCGGTTGTCCTTATCTTACGGGCGATACAAAAAACTGTGCAACCGGTTGTCCGCTGAACGGTCGATTTGGTCGGGTTAACGGTGCAACCGGTTGTACAACCGCGACACTTATGTCACCCTGAGTATCGAAACTCAGCGCAAGACATCGTTCTTAAGCTCGTAGGCAACCGCCACGCCCGCTGATATCTCGCCCATACGAGACGTATTCGATTGCGGCTTGGTTGCAAAACGACACCGGTCACCGGATATCATGAACGCTGTTCAGGCGCACTATAGTAAGCTGTATCCGCACCAGCCCGTATCAGCGACAACATCGACCGCATTCTCCAGGAGACGCCATGACCCAACCAGTTCGCACCGCACCTACGCTTGCCGAGGTTGCCGCAGCTGCCGGCGTGTCGCGCTCCACGGCATCGCGCGCTCTCAACGATTCGCCCCGCATTAGCGAGGAAACCAAAAAGCGCGTCCGCGCGGCGGCCAAGGAAGTCAATTTTGTCCCCAACGCTCGTGGCCGAGCGCTCGCTGTCGGGCGCACGGAAATCATCGCCGTGCTCGTGACCGAGCCCCTGAGTGAACTCTTCAGCGACCCCACTTATAGCGAGTTTTTGAGCGGCATTACCGAGGAACTGTCGGAGTCGTCCTATCTGCCCGTTATCTTGCAGGCGTCTTCTACGCATGAGCGCAACCGCGCACGCGAGCACTTTGAGCGCCGCTCGTTCGACGCCGTGATCGACGTCTCCCCCTACAAGGGCAGCGAGCTGCTCGAGGTACTGCGCGAGCTGGGCGTACCCACCGTGTTGTGCGGCCAGCTCGAGGGCCACCCCTATCGCGATGTGTTCTCGACAGTCTACTCTGACGACGAAGAGGGCGGACGCTTTGCAGCGCTCGCTATGAAAGAGCGCGGGCGTAAGGATATCGTTGCCGTGCTGGGACCTCAGGACAACCCCGCCGTCATCGACCGCCTTCGCGGCTACCGTGCCGTCTTGGGCGAAGACCTCCTAGACGCAAACGTTATCTATACCGGCTGGAACAGCGGAGACGGCTATCAGGCCATGCACCAGATCCTCGCGCGCGAGATTGCTTTCGATGGCGTGCTTTGCGGATCGGACCGTATCGCGGCTGGCGTCATCACCGCACTCAACGAGGCAGGCCTATCCGTTCCGGCGGACGTTTCCGTCGTCGGCTTCGACGATCACGAGATTGCGGCGCGCTGCGTCCCCGCGCTCACGACCGTCCGCCAGCCCCTGCGCGAAGAAGGCCACATGGCCGCCAACATTGCGCTCGACATGATCAAGGGTGCCGAGCCTACCACCTCCGTAATGCACATGCAGCTGATTCAGAGAGACTCACTATAAGAAACTAGGACAGGCTTTCCGCCAGACAGTTGTTGCGGAAAGCCTGTCCCGTTTTGAGCGCTCATTCTGGGGCACAGTTTCCGTTAGACAGCTCAACCGGAAACTGTGCCCCATTATTTTGCCGAATTCTGGGTCGCGCTTTCCGCGACGCCCGGTCATCCCATGCCCCCACAACCTCGGCGCATAAAAAACGAGGGAAGGCGCGCGTCCTTCCCTCGTTACGGGCAATATGTAGCCGCTCGCCTACATCAAGCGCAGGCTGACATCCTTGAGCTGGGCGCCGCTAACGGCACTCGGGGCGCCCGACATGAGGTCGGAGCCGCTGGCCGTCTTGGGGAACGCCATGACGTCGCGGATGGAGTCGGAGCCGGTGAGCAGCATGCACACGCGGTCCAGGCCCAGGGCGAAGCCGCCCATCGGGGGCGCACCAAACTTGAGAGCCTCCATGAGGAAGCCGAACTGCGACTCGGCGCGCTCCTCGGTAAAGCCCAGGAGCTTGAGCATGGACATCTGCATTTCGGCGTTGTGGATACGCATACCGCCGCCGCCGGCCTCAAAGCCGTCCATGACAAAGTCGTAGGTGCAGGAACCGGCTGCCAGCGGGTCGGCCTCGATCTTGGCGATGTCGGTCTCGGTCGGCAGGGTAAAGGGCTGGTGCTCGGCAGCGTAAGCCTTGCGGTCCTCGTCCCAGTGGAACAGCGGGAAGTTGACGACCCACAGGAAGTCGTGGCCCTCGCGCTTGATCTCGAGCGCGTTAGCCATGTGGGAACGCATGCCGCCCAGGATCTCGTCGGAGAGCAGGCGCGGGCCGGCGGCGAACATCACAAGGTCGCCGGGCTCGACGTCCATGCGCTCGCGCAGGGCAGCCATCTCCTCGTCCGAGAAGAACTTGACGATGGGGCTGTTGATGGAGCCGTCCTCGCGGAAAGCGATCCAGGCCAGGCCCTTGGCGCCAAACGTGGAGGCCACGCCGGCGAGCTTATCGATCTTGGCACGGGCCCAAGCACCGGCGCCCTTGGCGTTGATGGCCTTGACGACAGAGCCCTCCTCGTTTGCAGCAGTCGCAAAGACCTTGAACTTGGAGTTGGCAAAGATGTCGGTCAGGTCGACCAGGTGCATGCCGTAGCGAGTATCGGGCTTGTCGGAGCCATAGGTGTCCATGGCCTCCCAATAGTCCATGCGACGCAGCGGCGTGGGCATCTCGACACCCATGCGGCCGAAGGCGTCGGCCAGGACCTCTTCGAGCGCGCTCATAACGTCGTTCTGGTCCACGAAGGACATCTCGATATCGACCTGGGTGAACTCGGGCTGACGGTCGGCACGCAAGTCCTCGTCGCGGAAGCACTTGGCAACCTGATAGTAGCGCTCGACGCCACCGACCATAAGCAGCTGCTTCAGGAGCTGCGGGGACTGCGGCAGGGCATAGAAGTTGCCCGGCTGGATGCGGCTGGGGACGATGAAGTCGCGGGCGCCCTCGGGCGTGGACTTGAACAGGGAGGGCGTCTCGACCTCCATGAACTCACGGTTGTGCAGCGCCTCGCGAATGGCAAAGGTAAAGTCGGAGCGCAGCTTGAGGTTGGCCATCATCTCGGGACGACGGAGGTCCAGATAGCGATAGCGCAGGCGGGCGTCCTCGCTGGTCTCGATGCCGTCCTCGATCTGGAACGGCGGGGTGACGGAAGTGTTGAGCACCTCGGCATGATCGGTCAGGACCTCGATCTCGCCGGTCGCGAGCTTGGTGTTGGTGGTCTCCTCGCCACGGGCGCGCACGACGCCGTGAATCTTGATGGGCCACTCGGGACGCATGGTCTCGGCGATCTTAAAGGCATCGCCGTCGGAATGCTCGGGGTCGAAGGTGAGCTGCGTGATGCCCTCGCGATCGCGAAGGTCGCAGAAGATAAGGCCGCCGTGGTCGCGGCGACGGCTCACCCAACCGGTGAGGGTGACTTCTTCGCCCACGTTCTCGAAGCGAAGCTCGCCGCAGGTACGGGTGTGCATGGAATGCTCGTCAATGGGACGGGTCTGGCTCATACCAGTGATCCTCCTTTATGGATCTGTGCCGCCCCGTGTCGTTCCGGGCGGCGTCGTACAGATTTGCCCAGCCTGCGTAAACCGCGCAGCCAGGCATGGCGTTCTATCTTATCGCACCTGTGTCGATGTGCCGCGGAAAAGTAGCTCATGCCCAAAGACTTGACGGAGACGAAACAATTGGTGCACCGCGGCCGTCGCCAAGGCGTGCCACGTGCGACAATGTGCCCCAATACAACTGCACTCGGAAAGGCCCGCCATGACTGCACGCCTCATCGTTATGGATATCGACTCCACACTCATCAACCAGGAGGTTATCGATCTTTTGGGCGAGGAGGCCGGCGTAGGCGAGCAAGTGGCGAAGATCACTGAGCGCGCCATGCGCGGCGAGCTTGACTTTAAGCAGGCGCTCGAGGAGCGCGTGGGGCTGCTTGCCGGCTTGGACGAGAGCGTGTTCGAGCGCACGTTTGAGCGCGTGACGTTTACCCCCGGCGCGCTGGAGCTTGTGCGCTCGGCGCACAGCAAGGGCTGGAAAGTCGGCGTGGTAAGCGGCGGCTTTCACGAGGTCGCCGATAAGATCGTGGCCGCCGCGGGCATCGACTTTTGCCTCGCTAACCGCCTGGAGGTCGTGGACGGCAAGCTCACCGGTAAGTTGGCTGCGGACATTGTGACCAAGGAGTCCAAGCTCATCCAGATGCTGGATTGGGCAGTTGAGTGCGGCGTCGACATGGCCCATACCGCGGCGATCGGCGACGGCGCCAACGACATCCCCATGATTCAAGCCGCGGGCACCGGCATCGCATTTTGCGCCAAGCCCAAGACGCGCGAGGCCGCCCCGTTTGCCATCGACGAGCGCAACCTGATGCTCGCCATGGACATCATCCTGCGTGACTAGCCGATCCATCTAACAATAGAATCAAATCTTCTATGTCTAGTTTCCGAACAGTTTTGTCTTAATGTTCGGAAACAGCCCCTCGAGTGCTAGACTTTGCACCGTCGAAGGGAGCATATATGGATAAGCGAGATCTTGAACATTTGCTGAGCGATGTTGCCGGCGGGGCAGTCACCCCTGCCGACGCCCTCACACGCATCCAGACGGCTCCGACCGCCGATTTGGGCTTTGCGCAGCTCGATCTTTCGCGCGGGGTGCGCCAGGGAGCCGGCGAGGTTGTCTACGGGGCCGGTAAAACCGCCGATCAGATTGCCGCCATTATCGAAGCACTGCGCGATGCCGGCCAGGAGCGCATCCTGGTCACGCGCCTGGATGCCGAAAAAGCCGCGCGCACCGCTGAGCTTCTTGGCAACGGCATCGACCTGGGGTATGTCCCGGACGCACAGCTCGCCCTCGTGGGCGGCAAGCCCTCCCCTACCGGCAACGGACGCATCGTCGTCGCCTGCGCCGGCACGAGCGACTTACCCGTCGCCGAAGAAGCCGCGTTGACGGCCGAATTCTATGGCAATGAGGTCGACCGCCTCTACGACGTGGGTGTCGCCGGCCTGCACCGCCTGCTCGCGCATGCCGAGGAACTTGCTCAGGCGCAGGTGGTCATCGCCATCGCCGGCATGGAGGGCGCCCTGGCGAGCGTTATCGGCGGTCTGGTGAGCTGTCCGGTCATCGCCGTTCCCACCAGCGTGGGCTACGGCGCAAATTTTGGAGGCGTAGCCGCGCTGCTCGCCATGCTCAACTCCTGCGCCAGCGGCGTTTCGGTCGTCAATATCGACAACGGCTTTGGTGCCGCCTACCAGGCAAGTCTTATCAATCATCTGAGCGCCGGCACATCCTGCGCCCGTTAAGGAGCATTCCATGTCCAACCATCAGCACACGCTTATCATCGACGGCACTTCGGGCATCAGCGGCGATATGACCGTCGCGGCCCTGCTCGACCTGGGCGCCAGCGAGGAGCACCTGCGCGAGCAGCTTGCCACGCTGCCGGTCGACGGCTTTACGATCGCCGTCATGCGCGCAAACAAGCATGGCATCGACGCCTGCGATTTCGACGTCCAGCTTGCAGAGGAACTCGAGAACCACGATCACGATATGGCCTGGCTCTACGGCAACGAAGCAGCTGCCGAGCACACACATGAGCATGAGCACCACCATCATGATCATGGCGAGCACGAACACGAGCACTGCCACGAGCATGACCATGAGGGCCACGGTCATGGCCACGAGGGTCACCATCACGCCCACCACCATCACCACCGTTCTTTGGCGGACGTCACCGCCATCATAGATGGCTCGCAGCTAAGCGATGGCGCCAAGCGTCGCGCGCTCGCCATCTTTACCGCGCTCGCCGCCGCCGAGGCCAAGGCCCACGGCAAAACGCCCGAGACCGTCATGTTCCACGAGGTGGGCGCCGTCGACTCCATCGTCGACGTCTGCTCCGTCGCCATCTGCCTCGATGACCTGGGTATTGAGGACATCGTGGTCGAGTCGCTCTCCGAGGGTCACGGTACCATCCACTGTGCCCACGGCCTCATGCCCATTCCCGTCCCCGCTGTCGTCAACCTGTGCCAGGCGGGCAATATCGCCCTCACGCCTGCACCGGTCGCCGGCGAGCTCGTGACGCCCACGGGCGCCGCCATCGTCACCGCGCTGCGCACGTCCGAGCACCTGCCGGCCCGCTACCGCATCGAGGCCGTCGGCTACGGCGCTGGTAAGCGCCCCTACGAGGGCTGCTCCGGCACGCTCCGCTGTCTGCTCGTTCACGCGGACGCATAGCCATGGATGCCCGCAAGGAAAAAAGCCGCGCCGCCATCGTCGCAGCATTCTCCGAGCTCCTGCGCGAGGAGGACTACAGCAAGATCACCGTCGGCGACATCATCGCGCGCGCTCACGTAGGCCGCGCGACATTCTACGGTCTCTTTAAGAGCAAAGACGACCTACTGTCCGAGCTCGTGAGCGACATCTGCACCCACGCTCTCGACGACGATGGCACACCGCTCGACGACCCACTCGTGCAGATCGAGCATATCCTCAACAACCTCTGGGAGCGCCGCCAGGGCGTCCGAGCCCTCGTAGCCGGCGCCGGCTCACGCGTCTTCGCCGACTGCTTACGCAAGACCATCATGTCACGAGCAGCCGGAACCGTCCCCACCGACCCAAACGGCCCCGCCGCCACCATGGACCGAAGCTTCCTCCTCCACCACATAGCCTCAAGCTTCGTAGGAATGGTCCAATGGTGGGCCTGGCACAACTTCCAAGCCCCAAAAGAGGACGTAGCCAAAGACTACCTATCAGCCATTAAGCCCCTCTTCAACTAAGTAAGAAGCTCATCCCAAAGCATCACCCCAACCCAGGGCGCCACGCATCCCAAAGTGTCAACAACAGCCCAGCGCCCCTATCAGCAACAAGCCCCTCCCATCCAAATTCAGATTTATATGTTGGGTTGCTTGTTCCAACGCGACTAAAATCCCGCAGCTGGCCGCATGGGGTAACTTCCCAGCGCATTCCGCAGGACGCAAAAAGGCTCGCCGCACGAAGTGCGCAGCGAGCCTTTTTGCATGTCCGAGGACGCGCTGGGAAGTTACCCCATGCGGCCAGCGGACAACTATGTAGCCTTGGACTAGAACATGCCCAAGAAACCATGCACAAACAAAGCAGCCACGATGGCACCGACAAACGGAGCGATGCCAGGAACAAGCAGGCCGTACTTCCAGTTGTTGTCAGCCTTGTTCTTAATCGGCAGCACCTGATAGGCCATGCGAGGACCAAGGTCACGTGCCTGGTTCATGGCGAAGCCGGTGATGCCGCCCATGCCCATGCCAACAGCCCAAACAATCAGACCGACGCAGATGGCGAGCATCAGAACGTTCTCGCCGGCGCGGCTAGCGGCAGCAAGGATGGCGCTGATGAACACAAAGGTGCAGATAGCCTCGCAGAAGAAGTTACGGGCATAGTTGGTACCCTCGGTGGTGGGGTTGGTCGAGAAAATGTTGCGCTGGGCAATGGGGTCGACGACGCCCTCGGAAGCCTTGAACTCATCGGCATACATAAACCAAGCGATTACGGCACCCACAAAGCCGCCGAGCATATCGGCAAGCATAAAGGGGATGCAGTTGCCCCACGGCACCAAGCCGACGATGCACTGGGCAAGCACCATAGCCGGGTTCATGCACACGGCGCCGCCAAAGACAAACAGGCAGACCGAGATGCCAAAAGACCAAGTGGTGATGGCAAACATGTGACCGGAGCCCTGATACTTGGTGCCCTTGAGCACCGTATCGCAGTGCACGCCCACGCCAAAGATGATCATGAGGGCCGTTGCGCCGAATTCGCAGAGGAGTTTGGTAAGCATAAAACCTTATCTTTCTTGTCGGTTAAAAACGATTCGTTTAGGCCGCGCACTAGTGCTGCGCAACAACAACGCCCAGGCCATCGGGAATGACGGCAACCTTGGCATCGGCACCCTTCATCTCAAAGGCGAGCTTGAGCGCCTCCTCGATAGTGTTGACCGGCGTCATGTGCATATCCTTGAGCATCTGGTGATCGCACAGGTCGGTGACCATGATCACGGGGTGATGCGCCAGGATGCGGGCAAAGATCTGGCTCGTCCACTGGTCGGGCAGGGTCTCGTCCTTAGGACGGTCGATGCAGGCGCGCTCAAACTCCGCCGGATCGTTGTCGGCGATGTTGTGATAGAAGCCCTCGCCACCGTGGCCGTCGGCACAACCGGCGACGTCGATGATCACGCCGCCCTCGGGAAGCGTGGCCTCGGCAGCGCACATGCCCTTCACAGCCTGATAGATGTTCTGATCGAGG
Organism: uncultured Collinsella sp.; assembly: GCA_937896835.1. GTDB lineage: Bacteria > Actinomycetota > Coriobacteriia > Coriobacteriales > Coriobacteriaceae > Collinsella. Next base: position 9,009 of record CALBOJ010000137.1, on the reverse strand, counting down.
GGGTAGCCACCGTTGGTGGTGATGGCAATCTCGCACTCGACGGGCTCAACGCCGGCAAGGCTCTTCACGAACTCGCAGCCGGCCTCGTGCGCCTTGTGGATATCGCCGGCAAAGGAGCCGATGACCTCGTGCTTGCCGTTAAGCACCACGTTAAGCACAAAGGCAAGGTGAGCCATCTCGGCGGCGGCGAACATGTCCTCGCTCACGTGGTTGTGGCACAGGTTGCCGGCACGCGAGTGGGAATCGTTCACAAACTGACCGTTGTGGTTGTACATGATGGTCTTGTAGCTGGCGATGCCGGGCAGGACGGACTTGCGGCTACCAGAGAAACCGGCAAAGAAGTGCGGCTCAATAAAGCCCTCGGCAAGCAGCAGATCGCAATCGGCGGCAATCTTGTTGATGATGCACTCGCCACCAGAAGGCAGGGTGCCGATCTTTTTCATCATGCTGTCGTCAGTCGCGACGTGCATAACGATTTCCTCGTTAGCAACGATCTCCTCGCCATACTTATTGACGAGCTCCTCGTGCGTCGACGGACGGTGCATGCCCGTAGCAACCAGAATGCGAACGCGTGCCTCAGGCGCAGCGGAGTGGATGTGATGCAGCAGAATAGGCATCGTCACACGCGAGGGGACGGGACGCGTATGATCGGAGCTAATGATGACAATATCCTTCTTGCCAGCACAAAGCTCCTCGAGCGAAGGCGAGCCATAAGGGTTGGCAAGCGACTCCTCCACCAGCTCTTCCTGCGATTTCGTGGTCTTAAACTCGTTTTGATGACCTTCCATCACACCCGCGAAGTTCTTATCCTCGAGTTCCAGATGCAACGTCTTGTGGTCAAACGGCAGTTCACATTCAAACAATGACGAGCGCCCTCTTCCTTTCAACTGACACACTAGATAAACCGTTGGAAGGATACGCCGCTCACCGAAAAACACCACCGTCCACCGACTCATTAACACAACGTTCATATTTGACCCACAACAAAACAACCGCGATCCCAAACGGGACCGCGGCCGCTACAGTCGTAAATCGAGAAGCGCCACATGCATCTCAATCCCAATCGATAAGACGCGAGGCGCGAAGCGCCAAACGCGCCGCCGGGACAAGCCCCATCCAAAACGCGCGAAGCGCGCCATTATTCCCCCAGCCAGTAATCCACCGAAGACCGGACATCGTAGGGCCCGCCATCAGCTTACTTTTAGGCACACTCCGCAGGACGCAAGAAGCCCTCGCCGCACGAAGTGCGCAGCGAGGGCTTCTTGCATGTCCGAGGACGTGCCTAAAAGTAAACTGATGGCGGGCCCGGACGACTACAGGGCTATCGATTACCCCGTGTTCTGCAATCCTGCCGAGACGCCGGTCACAGTCGAAAGAATCAGGCTCATGTACTCGGCCTTCTTCTCCTCGGCCATCTCGTCCTGGTTCATACGCACCTCGCGAAGGGCGCGGACCTGGGCGATGGACAGGGCGTCGACGTAGGGGTTGCGCACGCGAACGGCGCAGCCAAGCACGCGGCGGCGCTGTAGCGGCCACTCGTCACCGACGATGGCAAGGACCCACTTACGGGTGAGCTGCATCTCGGTGAAGACCTTCTCGGACAGATCCTGGCGATCGCCCAGGTGCAGGTACATCTTGGCAATGCGCTGGTCGGTCTTGGCGATCGACATCTCGATGTTGTCGATAAAGGTGCGGAAGAACGGCCACTCCTGGTAGGCAGCCTTGAGCTGATCAAGGTCGCCAAGCTGCTCGCAGGCAGTACCCAGGCCGTACCAAGCGGCCAGATTGATGCGCGCCTGGCTCCAGCTAAAGATCCACGGAATGGTACGCAGGTCGTCGAGCGACTTGGCACCCAAGCCGCGCTTGGCGGGACGCGAGCCGATCGGCAACAGACCGACCTCGGTCAGCGGCGTCACGGTCGAGAACCACGGTGTAAAGTCCTCGGTGTTCAGCAGGTCCAGATAGCGCTCGTGGCTTGCGGCGTTGAGCTTCTCGGCCATATCCCAGAACTTCTGCGTGGTCTCGGTGTTGGTCTTCTCGACGCTCGGGGCCGACTGCAAAAGCGTTGCGGCGGCAACGGACTCAACATGGCGCTGAGCCAGCGTGCGGTTGCCGTAACGGGCAAAGATGACCTCGCCCTGCTCGGTGAGCTTAAAGAAGCAGTTGACCGAACCCTTGGGCTGCGCCAGCACGGCCTTGTTGGCCGGACCGCCGCCACGGCCCACGGCACCGCCGCGACCGTGCATGAGCACCAGGTCGATATCGTTCTTCTCGGCCCACTTGGCGATGCGCTCCTGTGCGGAGTGCAGCGCGAGCATGGCCGTGGTAGGACCGGCATCCTTGGAGGAGTCGGAGTAGCCCAGCATGACCTCCATGCGGCGGTTGGTCTGGGCAAGGCGCTTCTGCACCACGGGCAGCGTGAGCATCTGATCGAGCACGTCGACACAGCCCTCGAGGTCCTCAAGCTGCTCGAACAGCGGGATCACGTCGAGCTCGGGGACATCCTCCTCGTGTGCGAAGGACAGGTGGGCCAGCTCAAAGACGTCGGCCACATGCTGGGCGCTCTTGGTAAATGAGATGATGTAGCGGTGCGCCATCTTCTTGCCGTAACGCTTTTGGATGGAACCGATGGCACGGAAGGTGTCGATGACCTCGCGCGTCATGGGCTGCAGATCGCCATGGATACCGTTCTCGTGGATATCCTTGAGGGCGCGGGCATGCACCACGGAGTGCTGACGGAACTCCATCTCGACCATATGGAAGCCGAAGGACTCGACCTGCCAGATGATGGTCTGGACCGGGCCGTAGGCAGCACGGACGGCACCGCAAGCGGCCAGCGAGCGCTGGACGACACGCAGGTCCTCCAGGAACTCATCGGCGCTGTGGTACATGGTATCGGTGATACGGCGCACGGTGGCGTTCAGACGGTCGGCCATGACGAGCATGACGGCGCGATGCGGCTCGTGCTCGGAAATCAGCTCGGCGCGTGCGGTGTACTGGGTGCTCATCTCGACCTGATGGTTCCACAGGTTGATGAGCTCGGCAGACGGCTTGCTGTAGGTGGCCTCGAGCGTGAGGTTGCGGCCGATGCGGCGGCACTTGTCCTCGAGCTTGAGCACCATGTGGGTGAAGTACTTGGCGGCGACCTCGCGGCTCACCTTGGCGGTGACGTTGGGGTTACCGTCGCGGTCGGAACCGATCCAGCTGCCGGGATGGAAGAACGCCGGGCACAGCGGCGGCACGGTACCCGCCTTGTCGCCCAGCACCCAGTCGTCAAAACGACGATAGATAACGGGGATGACGTCGAACAGCGTGTTATCGAAGATGTCGATGATGGTATCGGCTTCCTCGACCGGCGTGGGCTTCTTGAGCGCGATGGGGCTCGTACGCACCAGGGCGTCGATTTCCTGCAGCATATGGCGCTCGTTCTCCACCAGGTCGGAGCCGCCCAGGCGCGGACGCTCCTCCAGCAGGTTGGAAATACGGCGAATCTTGCCCTCGACGGCCTTACGACGGGCCTCGGTGGGATGTGCGGTAAAGACAGGGTGGAACTCCAGCTTGTCGAGCAGCTCGTTGGCGCCCTCGACACCCATCTCGTTTACCAACTGGTGATAGGCGACGGTGAGCTCGTTGGCGGGATCGACCTCGGTATCGGTCGATGCGCCGGCCTCGCGCTCGCGCAGCTGCGCCACGCGGTAGTTCTCCTCCGACAGGTTTGCCAGATGGAAGAAGCTCGTAAAGGCGCGGACGATAACCTGCTGTTTATCGAGCGGCAGGCTGTCGATCAGATCGACGACTTCGCGAAACGCCACGGCGGTGGGCTCGTCGGCAGTGGGCACGCCCTGCTCGTCGACGGACTCATCGGCAGCACGGCTACCGGGGTTGCCGGCATTGGCCACAATCTCGGCTGTCAAAATCTTGTCGAACAGGTCCGCGATCTCGGGATCATACTCGCTAAGCACACGGCGCTCCAGGCGCAAGAACAGCGCCAGATTGTCGCGCAGCTCCTCGGGGATCTCGATCTCGGCGAGACGCTCCTTGGACTCGGCATTCGAGCCGATTCGGTTAACGAGGCGGTTGACCACGGCAGCGACGCGCGCCGCGGCTTCGGGTACAGACTGGTTGCTTAGGTTCTCAGCCACGTTTCCTCCCATTCCTCCTTCTATGCACGTAACATGCGGTATCCATTATAGGCACTCGGCAAAAACTTTCGGAGCTGATTGCGCTTTACCACACAAAAGTATTTTCTGCATTGCAAGGGTTTTTGCCCCAAATGGTCGTATTTCTCGGTGGACGGCATATGCAAACGGGGGCATTCCGCATAAATGCGAAACACCCCCGTAACAATCGCTCTCCATGAGCAGGGCACGTTAGCAGGCCCGCAGCTCAAAAAGATGCGCTACAGGCGCTCGCGAACCGCCTCGACGACGTTGGCCAGATCGACGAGAACCTCGTCATGGCTCTCCATGTCGCGCACCTTGACCTTGCCGGCGGCAAGCTCGTCGCCGCCCAAGACCAAAATGAGCTTGGCGCCCACCTTGTCGGCCTGCTTAAACTGGGCCTTGAGCGAACGACCCTGGTAGTCGGCCTCGGTCACGATGCCTGCGGAGCGAAGCTCCTGCGTGATGGCAAAGACGTTCTGACGCAGATCCTTGCCGGCGTTGGCAACGTAGACGCACGGGGTCTCATCGGCGCCCAGGTCGCTGCCAAAGGCCTGCAGGGCCAGCAGGGCGCGCTCAAAACCGACGGCGAAGCCGACGCCGGCCGTGGGCTTGCCGCCCTCGAGCTCGACCAAGCCGTCATAGCGACCGCCGCCACCGATGGAGCCGACACCGGCACCGGGAGCCTCGACCTCAAAGACGGTACGAGTGTAGTAGTCCAGGCCGCGCACCAGGGTGGGATCCTCGACATACTCGATACCGGCGGCATCCAGATAGCGCTTGACCTGCTCGTAGTGCTCGCGGCACTCATCGCACAGGTTGTCGCCCATCAGCGGGGCGTCGGCCATGATCTCGCGGCAATGGTCGTTCTTGCAGTCGAAGGCGCGCAACGGGTTGAGCTCGGCGCGCTCGCGGCACTCATCACACATCTCGTCGGCGTGATCGAGGATAAACTGCTTGACCTGCTCGCGGTATGCCGGACGGCACTGCGCATCGCCCATCGAGTTAATAAGCAGACGGAGCTTGGAAAGGTCGAAGCCCAGGCGCTTGTAGAACTCCATGAGCATGATGATGCACTCGGCGTCTGCCGCCGGATCGGGAGCGCCGAGCCACTCGATGCCCACCTGGTGGAACTGGCGCAGGCGACCCTTCTGGGGACGCTCGCCACGGAACATGGCCTCGGCGTAATAAGCCTTAAACGGCGTGGAGCCCTGGGGCACCAGGTTGTTCTCCACGACGGCGCGCACCACACCGGCCGTGCCCTCGGGACGAAGGGCCAGGCGCTGCTTGGGCTTAAGCTTGGTGTCGGTGCCTTCGGTAAAGACGCGCTCCAGGTTGGCGCCGCTAAACACGCGGAACATCTCCTTGCGCACGACGTCGGTCGACTGGCCGATACCGTGGACAAACACGTCCACCTGCTCGATGGCGGGCGTCTCGATGGGCTTAAAACCAAACGGCTCGAACACGCCGGCCGCAATCTGCTGCATCTTTTGCCAGGCGCGCATCTCGGCGCCGATAAGGTCGCGGGTTCCCTCCGCCTTCTGTGCCTGCATGGGCAAACACCTTTCTTTTGTATCGCGTCATAGGTAACGGTCATTATACGGCACAAACACATACAGCGGCGGCGCGTCTGACCGAACGAGGGTATGGGGGCTCGTTCGGCCAGATGCGCCGCCGCGGTAGCCACGGACGAAGCGGACAAGCGGCAATGCGCTTTGGCCTATCTACTCCCCCGCCACGCTCGCGCGCAACTTGGCGGCGATAGGCTCGGATGCTAGCAGGAACACAAGCATGACCACGGAGCACGCCAGGCACACAATCCAGGTGCTCGCAAAGGAGCCCGTAGCGTCGAACAGCACACCCGAGACGATGGCGCCCACGGTGCCACCGACCATCTCGAGCGAGGTAATGGTGCCCGTGACCTTGCCCAGGTCGGCCATGCCAAACTGCTTAGACGCAGCGATCGTGGGCGTTGGAGATGTTGTACTGCGCAAGGGAAATGCCCAAGTCGCTGACGATCAACGGCTGGAACAGGCTCATGCAGTTGACGAAAATCGTGTAGCACGTGGCCATGACCACGAAGCCAGAGGCCACCACGAGCCAGCCGGGGAAGAACTTACGCTGCTGGGACATACTGCTCCTTATTTAACAAACGAATAGCCGGCGCCGGGCGCCGGTAGTGCCCAAGATTGCCTTGAAAGACAAGGGCATAGGCCTTACGGCCATGCCCGCAGGCTTGAAAGGCAAGGTTGGGTGCTACCGGTGGTCGGCGATATAGCCCAAAGCGACGGCGGTATAGGCCGCGGCACCGAGCGGCAGTTCGGCATCGTTAAAGCGCGCCTTGGGATGATGCTGGGCAAAATGCTCATCCGTATCGGTTACAGCGGCGCCCACGGTAAAGTACGCACTCGGGATCTCGCTCGAGATAAGCGCAAAGTCCTCGCTCGCCATGGCGTGGAACAGCGGCAGGAAGGCGGACTTGGGCAGCACCGCGCCCACGTAGCCAAGCGACGCCTGCGTCATATCGTCATCGAGTACGAGCGGGGGAACATCCGAGAGCGTCTCAATAGTCGCCGGCGTACGATAGGTCGTGGCAACGCCTTTGACGACCTCCGCGATGCGGGCCTTGAGGTGCTCCATGAGCTCGACATCGAAGCCACGCAGCGTTCCCTCGAGCACACAAGTATCAGGGATGACATTTGCGGCCTGACCGCCGGCGAACTTGCCAACGGTAAGCGCGACCTCCTTGGCCGCCGGCACTTCGCGAGCGATAAGCTCCTGAAGCGCCAGGTGCACATGGACGCCGGCCGTGATGGGGTCGATGCAGATCTCGGGGCTCGAGCCATGACCGCCCTTGCCCTGCAGCGTGATGCGGAAACCGTACACGCCCGAGAGCGCCGGACTGCCGTAAAGCACCAGGCCAAGCGGCGACTGGCTATTGACATGCATGGCAAAGGCGACCTGAGGGCGCGGGTTCTGCAGCAGACCGTCGGCGATGGCGGCGCGGGCACCCTCAAAGGTTTCCTCGCCCGGCTGGAACAGCAGCTTAACCGTGGCGTTGGCATCAACAAGCTCAGTCTCGCGCGCTTTGAGCATACGAGCCGCACCAAGCAGCGCCGTCGCGTGCATATCGTGACCGCAAGCATGCATGCAGCCGTTGATAGAGGCAAAAGACTCGCCCGACTCTTCCGCGACGGGAAGGGCATCCATGTCACCGCGCAGCATGATGACCGTGCCGGCCTGATCGTCCGTGCACGTACCGTTGCCCTGGGCCGCCACGGCCGCACCGGCACCGATGAGGCCCACAACACAGGAGCCGTCGACGAGCGTGGCAAACGGGATGTCCATCTCGGTCAGGCGCGCTTGGATATACGCAGAGGTCTGTGGGAGGCTATTACCCAGCTCGGGCATCTGGTGGAGATCGTGTCGCCACGCAGCGAGCTCGTCTGCAAAAGCCTGAGCTTCTGCAACAAGACCGTCACCGATAGCGGTCTGCGCCGCGGCGGTGGCCTTGGGCGCTGATTGCGGTTGAAGATCGGACAAAGCTGGTGCCATAGATGCCCTCCAGTATCGTTTTTGCAGCAAGCACTTTGATAGCGTAAAGTGCAAGGTACTACTTTAAGGGCGAGGCATAAAAAATGCCGCCCCGGGAGGGCGGCGCAACAAGTTGTTTACAATTGCGGGCGCGGCTTTCGACGCAAAAAATCGAAGTGAGTCTCGCTCAAGATAATCGACAGGAAGATGAGCGCGAAGCCGGCGAGCAGGCGCGAGGTGAGCGCCTCCCCCATCAGCAGCACCGAAAACAACACGCCCGAAGGGGACTCCATCGAAAGGAGCAGCGAGCCCGTCGAGGCCGGGACATGCGCCAGGCCGACGTTTTGGATGAGCAGAGCCGCGCATGTGCAGCCCACCGAGAGAAACGCCATCGCACTGATAAAGCTCGGCGTCCACACGGACAGAGGCGCTTGGGTCTCGAATAGCAGCGACGTTGCCAGGCTCAGCACACCGTTGCCCACAAACATCCAAAACGTGATGACGTTGATGTCCATTTTGCGACCGTACTTGGCAGTCACCGCCATCTGGATGGCGAAGAAGATCGCGCCGCCCAAGGTAATAACATCGCCGGCATTGAACTCGACGCTATCGAGTGCCACCAGGCCAATGCCCGCCAGGCACAGCAGTGCCGCACCCAGGTTATAGCGGGTGAGCTTTTCGCCGCTCAGGACATAGCTGGCAAACGGCACAAGGATACAGTACGTGCCCGTCAAAAATGCACTCTTGCCTGCCGTGGTCTGCGCCAGGCCAATCGTTTGCAGTCCGTATGCTCCCCACATGAGCGCACCCATGCCCAGCCCGACGATCAGGTTGCGGGCATTGAAATGAGCGATGATGCGCTTATGGAAAATAGCAAACATAACCAGTGATGCCGGGAGAAAGCGAACGTAGACCAGCTCGAACACCGGAATGGTATCGAGCGCATCTTTCATGGTGGTAAAGGAATAGCCCCAGATGACCGCCACCGAAAGCAGCAAGACCTTCCAGAAGAACGGAGAACGCGCGCCGGCGCCGCGGGAGGTGCCGCCGGCACCCAGGTCTTCGCGCGCTACAGGGCTATCGGGCATGTTTTCGATTTCATCAACGGCATTCTGAGCCATAGGGCATCCTCGCGCTCAGTCTGGGCGTGGTGTCCGCACGTGCATGGCCGCGTGCCGCCTCATGGTCAAATAAAACGGGGCGCACCGGACCCCCGGCACGCCCCGCTACTGTAGCAACAACCAGCGTTGCACCGCAATCCAGCCCACTAAAGCATTTTGTTCCGCCGTTCTACCGAACGGCGGACCGGCCGGGG
>CALBOJ010000136.1 GCA_937896835.1 uncultured Collinsella sp. | reverse complement strand
ACTGGAAGAGGTTGGACGTGCGCGAATAGAAGAGCTTGTCCTCGGTCGTGACGCCACGCCTCTTGTCCTGGACCAGAATCTGGAGGAACGCGTCGAAGAAGAGGTCGACGAGCGTGCGCTTGATGCGCCCGGTAACGATCTCCTGCTCCCAATACTCCCTCTTCTCAGCCGTGGGCTCGAAGACGTCTTCCCAGCACTCCTTGAACGCCTGCTCGTTCTCGCGGTTGAAGAAGTAGTTCTTGAGGAGCTCCGCCGTCGTCAGGCGCACCCCGAGCGAGTTGATGGTGTCGAATATCTGCTGCTCGTCCTCGCCCTCGGTAAGGTCGATGCAGACGAACTGGACGTTCGACTTGATCGTGTTCCTGTCGACCTTCTCCGGGTCGATATTCTTGAGGAAGTAGTTGTAGGCAAGGACGATGGCCGAGGAGCCCTCGAGGGGTTCGCAGCCCGTGGCGCTGACGACCTTTTCGAAATCCTGCCGGTCGTACTTGCCGTGCCGCAAGGCGACATCGCCGGTCTCCAGGACGAAATCTCGCTCAAACAAATTGTTGGTGCCGTTTTTTGCACAGAGTGCCTTGAAGAAGATGACCATGGTCGTGAGTCGCTGCTGGCCGTCGATGACGGTGCGAACCTCGGAGACCTCGGACCAGGTGTTGCCGGAGGAGGCCTGCTTCAGGATGATGGAGCCCAGGAAATAGGGCCGCTTCGAGGCCGTGACGAACTCCATGTCGCCGAGGAAACGCTCCCATTGCTCTTCTCCCCAGACGTACGCCCTTTGGTAAAAAGGTATTTCGAGCAGGCGCGATCCGTTGAACACGCCGCTTATCGTTGCTTTTCCTGCATCCATCCTTAAAGCCCTATCTATCCTTTGCGGTTATTGCTGGCGGGGTCAATTTTATCAATACGCTGCTTGACCCTTTAATGTTCCCGGTCCTTGCCGTCTTCTCCCCAGAAGGTGCTCGAAGATGATGCGCAGGTCCTCGTCATCAAGGCAGCCGCCCTCGAGGCAGCCACGGTCGATGGTATCGATCATCGTCTGCCCCTTCTTCTTCGAGCGGTCGTAGATCACTGTGTCGAGGGATAGCTCCCTGCCGTCGCGCGTGAACATCTCGTGCATGAATTCGGCACTGTTCGCTTGACTCCAATCGCGTACCGCGTGCTCGAGCGGGCCGCTTCCCCTCGATATGGCGACATCCCAATGCTCGCAGTTAAGCAGAAGAAGTCGGTTCATGAACTCGACGCCCGAAAAACCGAGTCTCGCAAACGGCGGAAATAGAGGGTCATCTGAAAAGACCGCAGCATACTCACTGCTCAACGGCATATACGCGAGATGAAAATCGTACGAGTCGTTCTCGGGCCCGATGATGAACATAGGCATCGACGTCGTAACGAACCCTGAGCCGACGGGTGCCCTAAGGATGGAGAAGCTCTTCTCAAAAAAAGCCTTTCGAATACGGTTAACTGGCACAATATCATCGTTGGAGAAGAGCATGGTTGCGGCGGCGGCAAGCTCGACCACCGCTTGGGAATCCCCGCGCCAATCCGACCAATCGAGCAAGCCGAGCTCATAGGGTGTCAGATGAACGTTTCTGAGCAGCTCTTCGGCAGTCTCGCGTGACCATTTCTTGTCGACGCGCATACTGATAGGGTGCCGGACGATGATATTTGCTGCCAGCTCGCAAACGGCGGCTTTCCCATCAGAATACCCTTCGTCTTCGCACCGGTCTTCTTTCTGGCGTTCCAAAAAGCGATCGTAAAGCGGCGCGATGCGGCTCTCGAGCTCAGATAGCTTAACCTCGATGAGGTTCTGCGCATAGAATCTGTCTGTCGCATCGCCTGTCGCATCGGCATGCTCGACCTCATAAAGATCGCGCATGCTGCAAAGGTTCTCGCAATTCGTGCGGAAGAAGGAGCCCTTCTGTCTGCTGTAGGCATGAAGCTGCCCGGAGGAATCCGCGAAATGGCGCAGGTAGAACCGCGGCACCCAGTGCTGCTTTCGCGTCATCTTTCCGGGCAGCTTCGACATCCTAAGCCTTCACCGCCTCGTATTGGTAGGTCGTGCGCACGTTGTAATGGAAGTCGTTTCCGAGGTCCAGCGCCTCGAAGTGCTTCTTGGCGCAGCCGATCTTGATCTTCTCCGCGTCGCGCAGGGCGGGCTCGCCGTTCTTGCCGCCCTTGGTCTCGGTCACGAAGTACACGCGGCGCTCGCCGTCGGCCTCCTCGACGTACGCCCAGTCGGGGTTGTAACTGCCGAGCGGCGTGTCGATCTTGAACGCCGAGGGCAATTTCGCGAACACGAGAACCTCCTCCTGCTTGTCTAGAGCCTCGGCAAAGGAGCGCTCGACCCCCGCCGAGTCGTAGACCACGTAGTTGTACAGGCTCTTGCTCGTCATGTCCGGCTTCCACGCGTTCTGCCCAAGGTAGGCCGTGTAGTCGTCAAGCTCGAGGTCGCGCATGGTGTACCACTCGTCCTCGGGAAGGCGCACGTACTTGATGCCCTGGGCGATGAGGTCGTTCTTCACGCGGTTGATCTTGTCGCCGACCTGCGCGAGGAAGGTCGCGGGGTCGATCTCGAACTCGTCGAGGCGGCTGCAGCCCTCGAGGATCGCCTTGATGGTGCCGCGGGTGAGCCCGACGGCGTCCTGCAGCTCTGCGATCGGGTCGGGAAGGTCGTATTTCACCTTTCCCGAAACGGACACCACGGAGGTGCCCGTGCCCTCGGCGCTCACGCCCGCGTCGTCGATGCCCAGCGAGGCACGCTCGCTCGTCACCTGGGGCGGGCGCACGGCGAGCATGCCGTCGACAGCTTCGATGGCATGCTCGATGAGCTTGCCGGAGTCGACCTCGACCTGGAAGCGCGTGCGCTGGCGGATGCGGTCCCACAGGGCCTGGAACGCAGGGTCGAGCGTGACGTCCTTCTGCAGCTCGACCGAGACCTCCTTGGCCTTGTCACGGATCTGGACCCTCTGGGACTTGTGGATGATGATCGCCTCGACCTGCTCCTTGGCAGGCTCGAGCTCGGCGGGGAGCTCGACCTTGCCCTCCTCGGCGGCCGCCTTCAGCTCGGGCGTCACCGCGCCCTTGCCGTCGACCATGCCGGTCGCGACGAGGTGGTCGTAGACCTGCTTGGACTTCTCGTAGCCCAGGCGCTCCTCGACGCCATCATCGCCCTTGACCGTGACCTTCGTGAAGCTCTCCGGAGTGATGACGCCGAACTTGAAGTCCTCAGCCTCAAGCTCCTTCTGCAGGCCGTTGGCGAAGTCGTCGTAGCTCTCGTTCGCGATGACGGTGAGCACGTTCGCCTCTGGGTCGTACAGGCGCTCGCCATCCTGGTTCACGCACAGGCGCAGACCGCGGCCGATCTTCTGGCGCTTGGTCAGGTTGTCCTTTGTCTCGACGAGCGTGCAGATCTGGAACACGTTGGGGTTGTCCCAGCCCTCCTTGAGCGCGGAGTGGCTGAAGACGAAAGAGACGTCCTTGTCCGCGTCCTTGCCGTCCGGGAAGGAGATGAGCGTCTCCTTCTTCTGCATGATGAGCTCGAAGGCCCCGGCGTCGTCGGCGGTGCCGGCGGCTCCCTTGGAGTCCTTGAACTTGCCCTTCTTGTCCTTGGCGAAGTATCCCTGGTGCACGGCGTGGGGGTCGCGCACCAGCGGGGCGCCGACGGCTTCGTAGCACTCGAGCCACGTGCCCTTGCCGATCCCCGCCGCCTTTGCGATGCGACGAGGCGCCTTCGAGTTCAGGGCACCTGCGTACTCCTCCTCAAACATCAGGGCGTACAGGCCGCCGTGGACTTCGGGCTCGTAGACGCGGTATCGGTCGACGCGGTCGATGAAGAAGAGCGAGAGCACCTTCACGCCGCGCGGCCACAGCTCGAACTGGCGGGCCAGGTGGTCCTCGATGGTGCGGCGGATCTGCGCGCGCTTGACGACCTCCTCGTTGACGTCGCCCAGCGCCTCGCCGAGCTCGAGCACCTCGCCGTTCTGGAACTCTATGAACTCGTCGCCCACTGCGGCGCCGATGTTGTTGACCACCCAGCCGCTCTCGTAGTCGCTGTTCTCGCCGCTCTTCTGGTAGAGGTCGTTGCCGGTCTTCACCGTGACGGCCTTGCGCTTCTGCGTGCCGTCGGCCTGGCGCACGTCGATGGACACCTTGGCGGAGAACGGGTCGGACTTGACGGACTCGAGCCTCACGTACGCGCCGTTGAGGTTCGCCTCGGCCTTGATCGAGTCCACGCAGATGCCCTTCACCAGGTGGCGCTCGAAGGCGTCGACCGGCGTGAGGCGGTAGATCATGTTGTAGGCCTGCTTGTGCGTGGCCGAGTAGCGCAGCACGAACAGCGGGTTCAGGCTCTTGATGGCGGCCTTGGCCTGCTTGGTGTTGTCGACGCTCTGGGGCTCGTCGATGATGACGACGGGCTTGCAGGCGCTCACGAGCTCGCGAGGGCTGAAGCCGCCGGTGAGCTTCTCGCTGGGACGGTGGAAGAGGTTGCCCTCCTTCGCGGTGCCATCCTTCTCGAGGCCCTTGTTGAACGCGTCGATGTTGATGACCATGACCTGGATGGAGCTCGACGTGGCGAAGTTACCCACCGGCCCCATGTCCTTCGAGTCGTACACGAAGTAGTCGAGCGGCGTGCGGTCGTAGAGCGTCTCGAAGTGCCTGCGGGTGGTCTGGAGGCTCTTGAGGACGCCCTCGCGGATGGCCACGCTCGGCACGACGATAACGAACTTGGTGATGCCGTAGCGGCGGTTTAGCTCGTAGATGGAGCGGATGTAGACGTAGGTCTTGCCGGTGCCGGTCTCCATCTCGACGGTGAAGTCTCGCAGGCGCCCATCGGTGAGGACGTCGGTTGCCGGGAGGCAGCCCTCCTCCTGCACGGCGTGCAGGTTGTCGAGGAGCTGGCCCGGCGCCACGCGAAGCTCGTTGCCGTGGCCGACCATGAGCTCGCCGATTGCCGTCTGGCCTTTGCGGCCGGAATCGGCGGAGAATACGCTGCCAATAAATTGTTGTCCGCGGAACAGGTCGCAGGTTGCTTCGATGGCCTCCAGCTGGTGCTGCTGGTCGGATGAGAACTTGAACTCGAGCGCCGCCATGCTAGACCGTCCTCAATTCGATCTCACAGCCCATGCGCTCGCCGGCGTGCTTGAAGATCTGCACGGCGTTGAGCTTGAGGGTGTCGTCGAGGACGGAATCGAGGATGAGAACGCGCCTGGGCTCCATGTCGGCGATGGCCTCGAGCGCCTCAATGGTGAGGCCTCGGGACATGCAGCAGACGAGCTCGTCGCAAGCGACGGACCAGATGGGATAGCCCGCGGCTTCAGACTTCTCGACGGGCAGCGTGAGCTCGAGGCCCCATTTGAGCATCATCTCGAAGACGATATCCATATCGGAGCGATCGGGCTTGACCACGTCGAAGAGGAGCTGACCGGGCTCGGGCTTCTCAATGCCGGACTCATCGAGCTCGAACACACGGAAGCCGATGTCGGGAAGCTGCTTGGGTCCCTCGCCAAGCTTGAGTTGACGGTTGGATTCCTCGAGCTCGGTTTTGATTTTGTCGCCTGCGCGGCGAATGCGTCCTTCGCCTATGTCGCAGAGAGTCTCATACCCGTCCTTGTAGGCGTCGCGTTTCGGGTCACAAGGCTCTGGAAGCTGGACAAGGATAAACTGATAGCGATCATCTTTTCCGAGCTCCTGCAGGAACATGGCATGGGCGGTCGATGCTGAGCCTGAGAAAAAATCAAGCACAATATCACCCGTGCTTAAATGCTCATGTACGGTAAGGAAGCAAGCAACCGAAAACAAGAGATAGACCGCCAGCACTACACTATTCCGAACCAAAGACCAAAAGATAAGCATTGTGGGAAAATCTAAACTTTTGGATTTTCCTACAATGCCGACTACGGCGGAATCCCTCCCACTCCTTATATCTTTCTGTATACATTGAATTTGTATTTAGTAAAATGCAGACAACACCACGGATCGGCTTTTGGTTGGACAATTCCAACCAAACACCACAGCAGACAGCAGAAAACATTCTGAACGCTAGGAAGCCGGTATGATTGTTACATATAAGGGGAAGAAAAATTTCTTTTAGGTACTTGCTTTCCTAAAACTGATGTGATACAATGATTTAATCCAGAAAAGGAGTAAAAAATATGCGGCAAGGTATTCTTAAATAAAACTATAATCAAATAGTGGGAACAAAGGATTATGATAGCTCCTTTTGTAGGGGCTTAGTTTTTTGTACCCAATTTAAGAATACTTTTGCCTTATCAATTTTGACATATCCCCAAAAACAGCAATCACAAACAGGTGTATGCTGTATATGTGTATGTCCGCAACTTATAATCCCCAGTGGTAAAAGTATTTTACTGCTGGGGATTTTTATGCCCTTTGGGGCTGTAAAGGGAGGACAATCACATGAAAATAATCAATATTGGAATTCTTGCCCATGTAGACGCTGGAAAGACGACCTTGACGGAGAGCCTGCTATATGCCAGCGGAGCCATTTCAGAACCGGGGAGCGTCGAAAAAG
>CALBOJ010000135.1 GCA_937896835.1 uncultured Collinsella sp. | reverse complement strand
CCTGCGCAAGACGGAAAGCACATTAAGTGCTTTCCTTTGCGTGCGGAACTCGCGACAAACTTAACCCCCGCCCTCAGCCCCGGAAGCCCTCCCTGCCGTCACATTATTCAACCAGTTTTGCGGGCGTGCGCCGCTGCGCGGCTAGCCCGCGTGCTCCTCGGCGGGGTTGGTCTGATTGTTTTTGTTGAAGCTCTGCCTTTGGCTCAAATGGAAACGGGGGACGCAATCTGCATCCCCCGTTTTTGTTGCGGTTAGTCCAAGTCAATAAACTTGGTGCTTAGGATCTTGCCGTCTTTGACGAGCATTCTGGCCATGGTGGGGCCTCGGGTGCCTCTGGGGTAGCTGGCGCTGCCCGGGTTGAGGACTAAGCAGCGGCCCACTTGGGCTTCTTTGGTTACGTGGGTGTGACCGTTGATGGCTACGTCTACGGATCCCACCGGAAGGTCTTCGCGGTAGTGGGCTACGGCGAATTTGAGGCCTTCGTAGGTAAAGAGCGCAAGACGGTCTACATCGGGGCCGTAGTCGCGGTAGTAATCGTTGTTGCCCAAGACGGCCCGCACGGGGGCGATGGTGCATAGGTGCTCGTAGTCCATCTCTGACGTGAGGTCGCCGGCGTGGATGATCAGATCTGCGCCCTCAAGCTCATCCAAGAGCGCAGGCGATAAATAGCCGTGGGTGTCCGAGATGATGTCGATACGCTTGGCGCTTGCACTGTTCATGGGATCCCTTCCGCAAAAAACGATTCGGCAGATACATACAAAAAAGGCCCCACGGCCCCGCAGACGATGGGTCTACAGGGCTGCGGGGCCAGTGTGCTAGAGACTCAGAGCCTTCTTGAGCGGCACGACGCGGCGGCGCGAAACCGGCACGCGTTCGTCGACGCCCGTAATGCCCAGCTGGATGGCACCCGAGGGCACCGTCTCAACGTCCGTGACGCACGCCAGGTTGACGATATAGCGGCGGTGAACACGGAAGAAGCCAAAGTCGCAGAGCTTGGCCTCAAACTGCGCCAGCGAGGTCGTCGACAAAAAGCGATCATCGACGGTATAGATGCAGGAGTAATCGTCCTTGGCCATGATAAAGCGAATGTCGTCCACGGGAATGAGCACCTTGCGGCCGCCCTTTTCCACCGGGATACGCTCGATGGTCACCTTGCTGTCCGTGACCGGCTTGGCGCGCTGCATAACCTTCTCGATCGCGCGATCCAAGCGAGCTTCCTCGACAGGCTTCATCAGATAATCGACGGCATCGACGTCGAATGCCTCGACCGCATGGTCGCTATACGCAGTCACAAATACGATCGCCGGCGGATTTTTGAGCTTATGCAGTGCCTCGGCAAGTTGCAGGCCCGAGGCACCGGGCATCGAGATATCGAGAAACACGACATCCACGCGACTTTCCATAAGCATCTCGATGGCGGAGCGGACGCTCGACGCCTCCGTGATCGTGCCGATCTTGCCCGTTTGCTCGAGCAAGAAGCGAAGCTCCGAGCGAGCCGGCGCCTCATCATCCACAATCATCGCACGCAGCATAGGGATAAAACCTTTCGTCAACTAACTACGCCGGGCATCCGTCGCATGACGTTGAGCCCGTAGCCTTTTATTTTACTCTTGAATGTCAAAGATGCTCTCTGACAAATCAAGATGAAGGAGCACTTTGGTGCCCTTGCCCGGCGCCGATTCGACACGCGTATAGGAGTGCGGCCCATAAAAGCGATGGATGCGCTCCGAAATATTGTGCATGGCCACACCGGCGCCGCCACCCTGGGGAGAGCTGGCGTCGGGACGGGCAGAGCGCTCGTCAAACAGTCTGGCGGCGGTACCCTCATCCATGCCCACGCCATTATCGGCCACGGCAATCAAGATTGCATCCTCGCCGTCTTGGTGAACGGTCACGTCGATCCTCAGGGCGTCGTCATCGCCCATACCATGACGTACGGCGTTCTCGACAATCGGCTGGATCACGAACGCCGGCACCAGCGTATCTTCCACGTCCTCGGACACATCGAACGTCGCAAGCACGCGGTCCTCGCCAAAGCGGGCCTTCTCAAAGGTAAGGTAGCGCTTGGTCTGTGCGACCTCGCGCGAGACCGGAATAAGCGATCCCGAGTTGTCGAGCGTGGCACGATAGAACGATGAGAACTCACGAAGCAGTTCGCGAGCCCGCAGCGGGTCGGTGCGCGTAAACGATGCAATGGTGTTCAGCGTGTTGAACAGGAAGTGCGGGTTAATCTGCGCCTGCAGCGCACGCACCTCGGCGCGCGCCGTGAGCTCCTTTTGCACCTCGAGCTCGTGGATGGCGAGCTGTGTGGACAAGATCTCGGCAAAGCCCGAGGCAAGCGCGTACTGGGTACGGTCGACGGCGCGCGGGGTCTTGTAGTAGAACTTGAGCGTACCGACGGTACGATCGCCCACCTTGATGGGGGCGATAATGCCGGCGGGGACTTGGTTGTGCGAGCCGTCCGAGCCCACGACATCCACCATACGGTTGAACGACTGCACGATGCCATGTTCGATAACGTAGCGTGTGGCAAGCGTGTGGATGGGAGTATCGGGCAGCAGTTTTTCCTCAAACTCGCCCGCGCAGGCAAGCACGTTGCCCTCGTCGGTGATGGCCACCGTCATGGCGCGCGTCTCGGGCAAAATGCGCCGGCACACCAAACGCGCCGACTCCTGCGTCAGACCGCCCTTAATGTCCTCGAGCATGGCCGAGGCCACCGAGAGCGTCTCCTCGGTGTACTGGGAGCGCACCGAATCGGGATTGAGCGTCAAAAAGATAAAGATGCACAGAAAGATGCACAGCAGCGCGCAGGCAATCACCGTGGCGATCGGCTCGATACCGGTCACCAGGGCAAAAATAAAGTACACCAGCACGCAAATGGCGCAGGCAACGGCAATGATGCGAAAGATTGATAATGAACTATCGCGCTGGGCGCGGCGGTCGATCATTCGGCCCCCTCCAGGATACTGATCAGTTGTGCGTCACGCCAAAGCCCGTCCATGATCTTGGGCCAAAAGCTCTGGAAACGCAGGTAGCTTGCAGCGTTTTGGCGCGCATAGGCCTTTGCCTCGTCGATACCATGGCGCCAGATGCGCAGGTAGCCCTCATGCTCGCGGGTAAACACGCTGCGGACCATAGCGGTCTTGCGCACGCGGTCGTCGAGCTCGCGCGAAATCCACGGGCCCGGGTAGGGCATGAGCGATGCCGCCGTAACGGGAATGAGCTCCTTTTGATGCGCGGCGAATGTCAACTTGGCCCGTTCGTAGTACCAACGGTATACATCCTGCATAAAGCGCGGTGAGCGCTTTTCGGACTCCGGAGGCAGATGGCGCACGGTCCACTCGTTATCGAACCACACGTCGTAGCCAAACATGCGCATGTTAAAGAGGTAATCCAAGTCCTCGCCGCGGGTGATAAACGGGTCAAAGGCCACACGCGTAAAGGCGCGGGCGTGCAGGGCCATCAGGCCGCCGCACACGTAGTTGGAGCGCGAGATGCGGGTGCCCGAGAGCGCCTTTTTCATCCAACGGTTGAACTCGATGCGCTTGGTCCACCAACGATGGCAGATGCCCGCCTTGTCCGTGGGAGCCAGCGGCGAGCCGTCGCGATCGTAGAAATAGCCGCTCTTGACCAAGATCGGCAAGCCCTGACGCGTCTGCTGCCCCAACGCATAGGTCGCGCGCTTCATAAAGTCGGCGTCGATGACAGTCTCATCGTCATCCAAAAAGATAACCGCGTCATGCCCCAGCACAGCGGCACAGGCTAGCCCCATGTTGCGGATGGCGCCGTAACCTCGCAGGCTCACGCACTCGCCCGAACCCTTGGGCGCGATCTGAGCAACCCGGTCTGCGATGCGCGAGGCCTGGGTGTTGGTGACAACGGTGACCTTGAGCGTGGGATGCGCGTCGACAATCTCGTGCACGCGCAGCGACACATCGGCTGTGGCAGAAACAGGACAGACCACCAAAAGGATGATGCGCGGGATGTCGCACACCTGCTCAAGCGAGGCCAGGCAGCGGTCGAGTTCGGGATTGTCGGCGTTGAGTCGCGTCGAATGGTCATAGGTGCCAGGGGCGTTTGCGCAAGCGTCATCGCCCGCCCAATACGTTGGAATCACGACCGTGGCGTTCATGCCTTACCCTCCCTGCAACACAAAAACGGGACGCCGCCAAACACAGGCGACGCCCCGCGACCTAGCTGATTCCATCATACCCACTTGGGCAAATCATTGCTCGCAAGTCGCAATGTTTATTGCGGATAACCCCAAAAGAGTACCGTGGACAGGCACAATAGCCGCTCGCTCCTATGCGGCATGCTCTGCCGCCCGAGTCATGCGGGACAGGCGGACCAGTAGCATAAAGCCAACGACCAGCAGCACGCCAATGGAAAGGACGCCCAGCGACGGGTTGCCGGTCAGCGAGGTGACGACCGACACCAGGAAGGTGCCCATAACGCTTGCATAACGACCAAAGATGTCAAAGAAGCCGTAGTACTCGTTGGACTTTTCCTTGGGGATAATGCGGCCAAAGTAGCTACGGCTGAGCGCCTGCACACCGCCCTGGAACAGGCCGACCATAATGGCAAGCACCCAGAATTCAAAGGCGGTCTTTAGGAAGAACGCGGCGAACAGCACAATCCCCATGTAGGCGGCGACCGCCACCAAGATCATGTTGAGCGTGCCCACGCGTCCGGCGAGCTTGCCGTAGATGATGGCGGACGGAAAGGCCACGAACTGCGTAACGAGCAGCGCCAGCACCAGCTGCGTCGAATCGATGCCCAAGGCCGATCCGTAACTGGTGGCCATGGAAATGACCGTGTGCACACCGTCGATATAGAAGAAGAACGCGATCATGTAGACCAGCACGGTCTTATTGTGGGCAATCTCGCGCATGGTGTGTCCGACCTCGGAGAACACACCGCCCACGATGTGGCCGATGGTGTCCTCGGGACCGCGCTCGCGACCGTACTTTTGCTTATAGGTGCGAATGAGCGGCAGGGTAAAGATGAGCCACCAGGCACCGGTGATGATAAACGACAGACGCGTTGCCAGCATGGTGGGGACGCCGAGAGCGGGGCCACCCATGATAAGCGCCAGGCAGATGATGAACGGTACGGTGGAACCGATGTAACCCCAGGCATAGCCCGAGCTGGACACGGCGTCCATGCGCTCGTCGGTGGTAATGTCGGGCAGCATGGCGTCGTAGAACGTCATAGAAGAGTTAAGGCCGATGGTGCACAGCACGTACACGGTCAAAAATGCCATGGCGGACATTGGGATAGCCTGCGCCAGGCAAAGGACCAGGCCCGTGAGGAAGAAGCCCAAGAAGAACTTGATCTTGTTGCCGGCGTAATCGGCAAGCGCGCCCAGAATGGGCATGAGCATGGCAATGACTAGCGAGGCAATCGTCTGAGCGTTGCCCCAAGCGACCACCAGGTCTGCCGAGGAAGCACCGGTATTGATGGCGTTAAAGTAGATGGGCACCACCGAGGTATTGAGCAGCACGAGGGCCGAGTTGCCCACATCGTACATAACCCAGTTACGCTCGAGCTTGGTGTATTTCATGGACAGGGCCCCTTCGTATTCGCCCGATATGCAGTTAGTTCATCGTACCCCAATTGTCCAGAGGCGCCGGTAAGGATTCGGCAAAGGGGGCACGCACGAGCCCTACTCCTCGCGGTCGAACTCCTCGTCGGCGCCGAGCACACGACCGCTGTAATTGACATGGTTGGTCACGGCTTCCATATCGCCGGTCTCGATAAAGCGGGCGACCGTGCACTCGTAATCGACCAGCGCGCGGTCAAAGACCTCGGGGAAACTCTCGGTCGAGACTTCATCAGTAAAGGGGTTCTTCCATGCCAAGTGGCCCAGGTTGCCGGTACGCTCGGGCAGCTCGGTCGTCACGCGGTGCGCAAGGCCGTCGAGCAGCGAATAATCGTGCACCAAGCCCTCGAGCAGGGCAATCGCGCGCGTCTTGGCCGAACCAGCCGGCTCGATAGTACGGTAGAGCAGCTGCATGTCGGCTACGGCGCCGGCGTACTCCCCCGCCGGGATGTCGATACCGTACACGCGCCCGGCGACGTAGCTCATCAGCACGCCGGCAACGCGATTGATGCGGTCGGTAGTGACGATCTCGCCCGCCGGCGGATAATCCTCGACCGTGGCCCCGTCACGTTTAAGCTGCAGCATCAGCACGTCCAGGTCGCTTTCGAGCACGGCGTGAACTTGACTGCCCGAAGCCTCGAGCTCGGGGTCGGACTCAACAATGCCAAACTGCTGCTCGTAGACAAAGGGATGGGCATTGCGGTCGAGCACATAGTGCGACAGCAGGCCCAGCGCAAACGCGCGGCCCAGATTGGCATCGCGCGGCTGCAGGTGCGACACGCCATCGCGCAGGCATGAGAACTGGCGCGACATGCGCGAGCGGTGCATGACCTGAGCAAGCGACGTACAGTCGGAAATGCGCGGCGTGAGCATGTGGAAGAAAAACGGGTCGGGACCTTGGTTTCCCAGGATAAAGGCGATGCGCTCCTCGTCGGACGTGATGACGCCCTGCGGAAGACGGTCGATGCTTTCCTCGCCAAACAGATGATGGGTGATAAGCGCGGGCATAATGATCCTTTCGATTTCATTCGATGCCACCCATTATGCCCACCGCGCGCCCACACCAAACCTGCGATGGTAAACGACGGCACGCAAGCCTCTTACGCAAGCCCCAGGTGCGACTTGACCTCGGCGGCACGACGACGGGACACCGGCACCGTCGAGCTCACGCGGTCGAGCCTGAGCTCCATCAACCCCGTGGAGCCAATCTCAACATTGTGCACGTCTTCCAAATTGACCAGATAGCTGCGATGAACACGAATAAAGCCCTCGGAGGCCAAGCGACGTTCGAGCGAAGAGATCGACTCATTAATCAGATATGTTCCCTCGGCGCAGACGGCGTTGCAAAAATCGGCACGCGCCTCAAAGTAGCAGACATCCGCCACGGGGATGAACACCTTTTTACCCCCGCGGTCCACCGTCAGGCGAAGGGGCTGGCGCGGGGTATGGACAGCGCGGCGAACACCCAGGGCGGTTTCGATCTTGTCGAGCGCCTTCGACAGGCGCGCGTCCTCGACCGGCTTGACGACATAGTCGACAGCATCGAGGTTATACGCGTCGGCCGCGAACTCTGCAAACGCCGTCACAAACACCACCACCGGCGGCGTCTTTAGGTTTTGCAGGGTCTCGGCTAGCTCAATTCCCGAGCGGCCGGGCATCGTGATATCCAAAAACAGCACGTCGGGCTTGTTCGACAGAATCGACTCCACGGCCTCGGTGACATTGCCCGCCTCGGCAATCTGGCCCACACGTGCATCCTTTTCCAGCAGATAACGTAGCTCAGCCCTAATAGGAGGCTCGTCATCAACCACCAAGATGTTCCATCCCTCGGACATATGCGCTTCCCCTCTTTTTCTCTCAATCCAACCGCGTGCTACACCGTCATCGGCGCCGGCTCATGCGGCTCGCCGTTCAGCTCGACGATGACCTGCGTTCCCACGCCCTCCTGGGACTTCACGCGTATGCCAGAATCTTCTCCGTAAAAGAAATGGATGCGCTGAAGCACGTTAAAGAGCGCCAGGCCGCAACCTCGCTTGACGGAGCCGTCGGCGGTAATGCTCTCGGGCTCTTCTCGGCGATGTTGCTCAAACAGATGCGCGCAGACTTCTTCGCTCATACCGATGCCGTCATCTTCGACGATGATCTCCAAGCCGTCATCGGTCTCAAAAGCCCCAACACGAATAGAAAGCGGCTCGGTCTCGCGCTGGGCATGCTTGATGCAGTTTTCGAGCAGCGGCTGCAAGATAAACGGCGGTACCAGGCTGTCGCGCACCTCAAAGTCGATGTCGACCGAAACGCGCAGACGGCCGTCGCCATACCGGGCCTGCATAAGATTGATATAACGAGTGCCCTGTTCTACCTCATGCTCGAGCGTGGTGAGCGTATCGGAGTCAGAAAGCGTCTGACGATAGTAATTGGAAAAGTCGATCAGCAGCGATCGCGCCTTGTCGGGCTCGGTTCGCACGAGCGACACGATAGTGCTGATGGTATTGAACAGAAAATGCGGGTCGACCTGCGACTGCAGGGCGCGCAGCTCCACGCGGGCCGTAAGCTCGTCCTGGCGCTCGAGCTCAAAGCTGGCGAGCTGCGTGGAAATGAGATCGGCAAAGCCCGAGGCCAACGCCGTCTGGCGCATATCGATGCTGCTCAGGCGGGGATAGTACAGCTCGAGCGTACCCACGCAATGCCCGCGCACGGTAAGCGGTGCGACAATACCGGCGCGCAGGCGGGGAAAATAGCCACCCGTCTCATTGGAGGTGTCACGCGAAAACACGCTCTGCTCGCCCGTCTCAATCACACTGAGCGTGGTCTTGAGCACGACCGGGGTGCCGGCGGGACACTTTGTCGAATCCTCGCCCCAACTTGCCAACACCTGCTTGCCGTCGGTGAAGCAGATGGCCGAGGCGATAGTTTCGGACAGAATGATTTTGGAGGCGCCCAGGGCAGCTTCGGGCGTAAGGCCACGCGACGTGTAGGCGAATATTTTGGATGCGATGGCGAGTGTACGGTCGGTTGCGCTCGATGTGAGGTCGTCGGGGACCACAAAGACATACGAGAAAAAGAAGCACAGCATGACCAGGCCGGCAATAACGACAACGCCCGGAACGGGATTGGGATTATCGGTTAAATCCCAGATAAGCAACAGGATAAGCGCCGGAACGACAACACCGAGCAGGATGGCCTGGACCACATGCTGGGCCGTACGAAAGACCTTGGTAGAGTTGTAGCTCTTGCCCAGAATCAGCCTGTTTAAATCCACCGTCATCCCCTTTTATCTACCGCACCCATAGCAATAAAGAGGGCCGCAAACGACCCTCTCCATTGCATTATGCAATCAAAAACTGTGTTTTACATCCAGCCATCGACAAACGGTATCTTAGGCGCTGTATTTGTTGGCCTCGCCAAAGGTGCCAGCCTCGACGATCCAGCCGTCCTTCATGATGACGTCCATGTTGTCGGTGTTGAGCACGTGAATGTCAGCGGCGACGTCACCGTTGACGACCAGCAGGTCGGCGCACTTGCCGGCCTCGATGGAACCGGTCTCGTCCTCGATGTGGCACATCTTGGCACCGTTGAGGGTGGCGCAGGTGATGGTCTCGACCGGGGTGAAGCCGATCTTGTCGACGAACTCGTACATCTCCTCGATGGAGCAGGTGCCGTACGGGGTGACGAAGGAGAAGGAGTCGGAGCCGATCGTCATGACGACGCCACGCTTCTTGGCCTCGCGCAGGCAGTCGTAGTTGCGCTGCAGCTCCTTCTCGACCAGGGTGCCCTCGTACTTGTCGTGCAGCTCGGGGACGTAGACGGGCGGATAGGTGGCGTACCAGGTGGGCAGGAAGGCGATCGTCGGAGTGAAGAAGGTGCCCTGCTCGGCCATGAGGTCCATGGTGCGCTCATCGATATCGAAGCCGTGAATCAGCTGCTCGCAGCCAAAGCGAACGGAATCGTAGGCAGCGGCGTGGTTGTTGTAGCAGTGGCTCCACACGGGGATGCCGACCATCTTTGCCTCTTCGACCACGGCCTGGATCTCCTCGGAGCAGTAGTGCTGGTCGCGACCGGAGTCCCAGCGCCAGATGCCGCCACCGGTAGCCCAGATCTTGATGGCATCGGGGTTCTCGCGCAGGCGACGACGGACGGCCTTGCGCAGATCCCAAGGACCGTCGACCTGATCGCCCCAGGGGTGCGATTCCTTGTTGAGCTCCTGGCTGCAGTGGTGGGAGTCGCCGTGGCCGGCAACGCGGCAGAAGCCAAGGCCGGTGGCCAGAACGCGCGGGCCCTTGAAGACGCCCTTGTCGATGCAGTCACGGATCTGGATACCAAAGCGGCCGATCTCGCAGACGGTGGTGAGGCCGTGGGTGAGGCAGTCGTAAGCCTGCTTGACGGCGACGGCCTGCTTCTCGAGGAGCGGCTGCATGACCCAGTCGGTGTCATCGTCGGTCAAGTTGCCCGAGAAGTGCAGGTGGGTGTCGATCAGGCCGGGAAGGACGGTCTTGCCGGCGGCATCGATAACCTCAACGCCCTCAGGAAGGTCCTGCATAGTGCCGGCGTACTCGATCTTGCCGTTGTCGTCGACGAGAACGAGGGAGTTCTCGACCGGCTCGGCACCGGTACCGTCGATGAGCTTGCCGCCAACGATTGCATACTTAGTGGACATGGTTCCTCCTTATGGATCCATATAGTGGGCGAGGCCGTGTTGGGTTAAGGCCTCACAAA
The DNA here is from genome assembly GCA_937896835.1 of uncultured Collinsella sp. Lineage (GTDB taxonomy): Bacteria > Actinomycetota > Coriobacteriia > Coriobacteriales > Coriobacteriaceae > Collinsella. The sequence continues at coordinate 3,331 of CALBOJ010000135.1, read as the reverse complement.
GCTACCCAAGTGGTGCCGGGTTCGGTGCGCGGGAGAGAGGATTCCGCGCACCCGATCCGCCCCGGCCAGGCGTTACTTTTTGCGGGAATTGGTGAAAGCCATGAGGGCCAGGCCAACAGCCAACCAGCCGATCACGATGCTCCACTCCACCATGTTGAGGGAGGCGGGAGAGAACGGGATCACGAGCAGGCCAATGATGGTGCCGCAGGCAACGATAGCGAGGCTGATGCCAAACTTGCCGCCGGGCACCTCGTAGGGACGAGGCAGGTCGGGCTCGGTGAAGCGCATGCGCAGGCAAGCGAGGGCGACCATGCCGCAGGAGAAGATGAAGGCGAGAGCCGACACGTTGGTCAGAGGGATGAGCATGTTCTTGCCCAGGAACGGACCGACGACGGTGATGACGCCCAGAACGACGCAGGCGAGCTTGGGAGCGCCAGACTTGGGATCGACCTCGGCGAACTTCTCGGGCAGCTGGCCCTTTCGGCCCATGGCGAGCATGATGCGGCTCGTGGCGCCGTAGAAGGAGTTCATCGGGCCCATGGGTCCAAGCGTGGCGATGACGAGCATGGCCAGGTACAGGAGCATGTTGATGCCCTTGAGGCAGGCAAGCGCGGGAACCGGGCTCTTAACAAACTCATGCCAGTCGAGGATGGTGCCGAACGAGTAGATGCAAACCATGTAGAAGCCGCCTGCGGCCAGCAGGGCCAGGGAGATGATCTTGCCGAACTTGTTCCAGTTGAGGCCCTCGGCCGCTTCCTCAGCCTGCTGAGGAATGGTGTCGAAACCGGCGTAGAAGAACGGGGTCAGAACCAGGACCGAAACGATGCCTGCGAACAGGCTGGTGCCCTCGGTAGCAGGCTTGCCGCCGCCAGCACCGGTGACCTGGGAGAACACGGGCATGGCGTGTTCCGGCGAACCGGTGAACAGTGAGACACCCATGGCGAGCAGCATGCCGCAGAGCAGAGCCTTGGTCAGGAAGGCCTGGAGCTTGGCGGCCGAGCTGGCACCGCGGAAGTTGAGGAAGATGACGTAGACTGCAAAGCCGAGCGCGATTAGCGTCGGGAACAAGTAAACGTCGGCGCCCAAGATGGTGTAGAGCTTGACGGCGCGCAGCCACTCAAGACCGGGCAGGCTGCCGAACATCTCGGACACGAGGGTCGAAATGGCGATGGCCTCCCACGGGCACAGGATGCCGTTGCCCAGGGCCAGGAGCCAACCGGTGATGTAGCTCAGCGTACGGCCAAAGCTACGGTCGACATACTCGACGATGCCGCCCGAGATGGGGATAGCAGCCGTGAGCTCACCGAAAACAGCTCCGACGGGCACGAGGAAGATTGCACCCAAGAGGAATGCGATCATAGCGGGAACGGGACCACCGCCCACGACCATCCAGTCGCCGACCTGCAGGACCCAGCCAGTTCCGATGATGGCACCAAAACCGATGGTGAAGAAGTTCCAGAGCGAAAGCGTTTTCTTCATGCCGCCGTTACCTTCGACTGCAACTTCTGCGTTCTTGTCCGCCATTGTTCCCCTCCTTTCCTTATTGACGCCTCTTTGGCGTCACCCCTTGCGCGGTCTGTTTTACCGCGCGCTTTTATTTCGTGGCTTTAAGATACGGCCTTGGCACAGCAGCGCCGCTTGCGACTCGACCGAAGGCAGAACTGCAAAACGAGCGGCGCTGTTTTTGGGACGAACGGCGCGGTTTGCCACTCATTGTTGCCGCCCGTCCGACGGGCGTACGCTCATCGGACGCATATAGAGATGTTTTTGAAGCCGTGCGTTTTGCGCCTTTCGTACCCTTTACCGAGCTTTTGACGCGCAGACCCATTTGTTGCACATCTTTTTTGTAGGATAGACAGGTTATACATGAGACAAGGCGGTACGAATGGCATACGGATACAACGACGGTGATCAACGGCGACAAAGCGTTCGCCTTGCTGGTCGCACCACGCCGACGCCTAGAAGTGCCACGAGCAGCAATCCGCAACGCCCTCAAGAGCAACCCAGGCCTTCGTCTCGGCAGCAGACAAGCAGAACACGGCAGAGTGACTGTCCGAGCACGGGCACAAGCGCGCAGCAAGATAGCCGCCTGGGCGCGCGCACTCGACAGCGCCAGGCCGAGGTTCCGCAACTGCGCCGCAACGGCGCACGTCAGTCCGGCATCCATATCAACCGCTTCTTTTCGCATTCCCAAGGCGGACGCGACGGCAAGCCCTACCGCTCGACATCGTACGTGAATGCCCCCGCCCTTCCGGCTCGTCGACTTTGCCTCGCACTGTGCTCTATCCTCATCTGTCTGGTCTTTGTGCTTATGAGCTCCTGTATGTCCCACGGCTCGGCCGGCCTTGAGCCCACCGCCGAGGACAAGCTGCTCAAGGCCCCCGTCGCGCCCGGTTATTCTTTCGCCTTTTCGACCCCGCGCTCGCAATGGCAAGCCGGCACGATGCCCCATATCTATCAGATCGACCCTGCGTGGTCGGAGCTGCCTTACGCCGGCGGCACCATCCGCCAAAATGCATGCGGGCCCACGTGCCTCACCATGGTCTATATCTTTAAGACGGGACGCACCGATATGACCCCCATCGATATGTGCGCGCTTTCCGAGGCGGGCAACTACGCCCCCACCGGTGCAACCGAATGGTCGTTTATGACGAGCGGCGCGTGGCAGTTGGGACTTAACGGAACGGAGCTCCATAACGATCGTGACTCGATGACTCAGGCACTGCGTTCGGGAGCGCCCGTCATCGCCGCCGTTCGGCCGGGCACCTTTACCAACGTGGGCCACTACATTGTGCTTTACGGTATTGACGACGCCGACCATATTGAAGTCTTCGATCCCAACTCGGCCAGCCGCAGCGCCCGCCGCTGGGGTGTCGTAGAGGTCCTTAACGAAGTCGAAGCCATGTGGGCCTACTACTAGTCATTGGGCACTCATTGGGGACAGACTTAAATGAGTGGTCGTCGGGGACAGTCTTACGGACGCCGGCCGAGAGCAGACGAAAAGGGCCATCCCGAACTGCTTGGAACTGCCAGCACGGAAAGCGCATCCTGCTTTGGGGCCCAATAGCGGGATGCGCTTTCCGTTAGCGGCCCGTTTGGGAAACTGGGGGCCATTTTTCGGGCAAATTCCGGGATGTATTTTCCGGTTGAGGGCCCCGGGGAAACTGTGCCCCATTTTGGACGCTCATTGTGGGATGCACTTTCCGCAGTTGATTGGTGCTACTCATTTAAGTCTGCCCCCAATGACTACCGATAGCAAAAGCCCCGCAGCCGGAGTGAACTGCGCCCCAATTCTTGGACGGGCTAATAAGCGGCCTACGCCGCACATAGG
>CALBOJ010000134.1 GCA_937896835.1 uncultured Collinsella sp. | reverse complement strand
AGAAGTGGGCTTCGCGAACTTCTCAGAGGAAGGCGCCCGCCCGGAGGTGGCCCTCTCGACCGTTTCGATCTGCGGGGACTGATATTTTTTAATGTAATGGGGACTTGGCTGTTGCTGCCTTGGATACTGTGCATATAACTATGGTCAGCCAGTGATATATCGCCGGGGCCGGGGCGCCTGTCTTGTTTTGAGAAGTTCGCGAAGCCCACTTCTCAAAACAAGACAGGCGCCCCGGCCCTCGTGGAACAGATAAGGGGGAAGCATGAGCTTTACGAGTGTGGCGCTTCAGATGTTGACGGTTTCGTTGCCTATTTTGTTGGGGTGGTGTATCGCCAAGCTGGGGTTTATGAAAGCGGAGTTCGAGCGCGAGCTGTCGCATCTGCTGTTGCAGGTGGCGCTACCGTGCTTGGTGCTTTCGTCAGCGCTGGGCGATGATGTGAAGCTTCCGAGCATTGCCGAGACGTTTTCGCTCATGGGTCTGTCCTTTGTGATGTATGCGGTGGCGACCGTTATCGCGTTTGCTGTCACCGCTGCTCTTCGCGTTCCCAAAGGGACAGAATGCTCGTATCGCTTCGCCGTGCTTTTCGGTAATGCCGGGTTTATTGGTTTTCCGGTTATTTCGGCGGTGTTGGGAAAACAAGCGCTGTTGTATGCATCGATTGCGCTTATCCCCCTAAACCTTCTTATGTTTACCGTCGGTGCCATGTTATTTAGCGGAATGGATGGAGGCCTTAAAAAGCAGATGCGCAATATTGCCGCCTGCTGCAAGAGTCCTGGTCTCATTGCAAGTGCTGTTGTGCTTGGGATCGTGCTAACCGGATGGACCGATTGGGGCGTGTTGGGCGACTCGATTTCCATCGTTGGCACCATGACCACTCCGGCGGCATTGTTGCTCATGGGGTCGTCTATCGCCAAGTACCGTCCGCTCGAGATGCTCACCAACTGGCGTGCGTATGTCGCCGTGACATTTCGCCTGGTTGTCGTGCCGATAGCGTGTCTTGCCGTGGCTCGCATGTGGCCGGGCATGACGCCCATGTTTATCGCGACGCTTGTGCTCGAGATGGCAATGCCGGTGGGCAGCAACGGTACGCTGTACTGCCTACAATACGGCAAGGATGCACGCCCCATGATGCAGTGCACGTTTTTGTCGATCATCTGCTCCATTTTGACCATCCCACTCGTAGCCACACTGTGCGGGTAGGCATTCGGGACGGTCTCGCGCTGGGGCCTTGCCCGGCTGGGCGGCCTTGCTCCGGGAAGTGGGCTTCGCGAACTTCCCGGAGCAAGGCCGCCCAGCCGGGCAAGGCCCTCTCGACCGTTTCGATCTGCGGGGGCTGATATTTTTTTAATGTAATGGTGACTTTGCTGTTGCGGCCTTGGGGCTGCGCATCTTCCTTTGGTCAGCAAAAATTACATTGCCGGGGCCGGGGAGGCGTGCTTTGTTTTGAGAAGTTCGCGGAGCCCACTTCTCAAAACAAAGCACGCCTCCCCGGCCCTCGTCTGTAAACTCTTCCGCTGAGCGAGCGGGAGCTCGGACGTTTTTTCGGATGGACTGTCGATGCCCTTCGCTGTAGAGGCGGGCCGCGGGCAATCCGTTCCAATGTTTCCAAATGAATACGCTGTGAGCCGTGAGAGACGATTCTCCCCGCAAGCACTCTAGTATGCTAAAGTACCCAGAAGACCGGCGGAGCTATGCCGGTCTTCTGTTCCATATGAAGTACAGCATGAGGAGGCTCACCAGATGACGGCCACACCGTGGGGATTCCGGGACATATTGCCCGAGGAGGCTCAGGCGCGCGAGGAGATCGCATATACGGTGAAGGGCTGCCTCAGGGAGCATCATTACCTTCCGGTCGAGACGCCGCTGCTCGAGGACAAGGGTTCGCTCGAGGAAGGCGGGCGCATTGCAGACACGCCGTTTAAGCTCTTTGACGACGATGGTCGTCTGCTGGTGGTTCGTCCTGATAACACACTGCCGATTGTGCGTCTGGTTTCGACCCGCATGCGCGCGGCCGACCTGCCCTTGCGCCTGCGCTACGAGGCGCCGGTGGTTCGCGAGTGCCAGCGCAATGCCGGTGGCTCGCGCCAGTTTACGCAGCTGGGCTTTGAGCTTATCGGTGCGGGCGACACCGCGGGCGATGTCGAGATTGTCTCGCTGGTGGCGGAGGCCGTGCGTGAGCTGGCACTTCCCGATGCGCGCATCATCGCAGGCAGCGTGCGTCCTTTTAAGGAATTGCTCGCGGTATGCGAGGATCGTGAGCTGGCTGCCGAGGCCCTGCGCTGCGTGCACGCCAACGACTTTGTGGGCCTCGATGCCCGCGTGGCGGCAAGCGCCGAGTCCGATGCCGTCAAGGCCGCCATTAGCGAGTTGCCGCGTCTGCACGGCGGTGCCGAGGTACTCGACCGCGTGGACGCGCTGCTGGAGGCCGCCGGTATCGTCGCGCCGCTGACGCGCGAGCTGCGTGCCCTGGTCGAGGGCCTGGCACCCGAGGACGCCCAGGTGCTGTCGTTCGACTTCTCTATCATGAACTCTTTCGATTACTACACGGGCCTGGTCTTTAAGGCCTATGCCGGCGGTTTGCCCGATCCGGTCGGTTCGGGCGGACGCTATGACTCCATCTTTACCGGCGCATTTGGCGCCGGTATCGAGGTGCCGGCGGCGGGCTTCGCCTTTTCGCTCGAGCGCCTGGAGGCCGCGCGCACCTCGGCCGAGGATGCCGCTTCCGATGGCGACCATGCTGCGGGCCGTGGCGCCGAGGGCCCGCTGCGTATCGCCGTGCCCAAGGGCTCGCTTAAGGCCGACACGCTCGACGTGCTCGAGGCCGCGGGTCTGGACGTCTCTGAGCTGCGTGACCCCGGCCGTCACCTGATCGTGCGCGGTCGCGACACGCGCGCCGGCGAGGGCGCGGTCGGAGATATAGAGTTTGTCATTGTGCGCCCCAGCGATGCGCCCGCCTTTGTGGGCTGCGGCGGTGCCGATTGCGGCATCTGCGGTTGGGACTCGCTCATCGAGGCCGACCTCAACCTGCTGCAGCTGGTCGATTTGGGCTACGGCCTGTGCACCTTTATCGAGGCGGAGCCCGCGTGGCGCGCCGGTCAGGCCGAGCGCAACTATGCCCGTCGCGGTTCGCTTCGCGTGGCCACCAAGTACCCGCGCATCGCGAGCGCCTGGTATGCCGAGCGTGGCGTGAATGCCGACATCGTTTCGCTGCACGGTAACATCGAGCTGGGCCCCATCGTCGGCATGACCGATCGCATCGTGGACATTACCGCCACGGGTGCCACGCTGCGCGACAACGACCTGGTCATCACCGGCCGCATCATGGATTGCACGGCCCGCTTCTTTGTCAATCCGGGTGCCGCGCGCCTGGATCCGCGCGTGCGCAATCTGGCAGATCGCCTGGCCGCGGCCGTTAAGGACAAGCATTTTGAGCCCGTCGCGGGCTCGGCACAATAGCGCGAGCGCGCACGGGCGCCCCAACGTACGGGCTGCGGGCCGATTGGCGCCGCCGCACGGCCTCTCGTTTTTCGAACACAATCTCGACCGATAGGGGATACCGATATGAAGACCATCAAGCTTGTTCCCGGTGAGCGCCTCGTTACCAACCAGCTCAACCGCAAGGGTGTGCTGCCGCAAAACATCGTCGACGCCGCCCGCGATATCGTGGCCAACGTGCGTGCCAACGGCGATGCCGCGGTGCGCGATTACTGCCAGCGTTTTGACGGTGTTGAGCTGCAGAGCTTCCGTCTGCCGCAGGAGCAGATCGATGCCGCGCTCGAGGGCCTCGACCCGGCTTTTGTCGCCGCGCTCGAAAAGGCTGCGCGCCAGATTCGCGAGTTCCACCAGCGCGAGGTCGAGCAGGGCTGGTTTACCACGCGATCGGATGGCACGATGCTCGGCGTTAAGGTGACCCCGCTCGCGGCGGCCGGCATCTACGTGCCGGGCGGTCGCGCGCAGTATCCCTCCACCGTGCTCATGAATGCCATTCCCGCCAAGGTCGCCGGCGTCAAGCGCGTGGTCATGGTGACCCCGCCGCAAAAGGACGGCCTGATCAGCCCCTACACGCTCGCCGCGGCAAAGCTCGGCGGAGTGGACGAAATCTATATGGTGGGCGGCGCCCAGGCCGTGGCCGCGCTGGCGTACGGCACCGAGACCATTCCGCGCGTCGACAAAATTACCGGCCCGGGCAACGCCTTTGTTGCCGCCGCCAAGCAGATTGTCTCGGGCGATGTGGGCATCGACATGGTCGCCGGCCCCTCCGAGGTCTGCGTGCTGGCCGATGCTACGGCCAAGCCCATGGTGGTTGCGGCCGATCTGATGGCCCAGGCCGAGCACGATCCGCTGGCCGCCTGCTATCTGGTGACCTGCGACGAGCAGTTTGCGCGCGAGGTCGAGGCAGGCATCGATATCTTGGTCGCGCAGTCGCCGCGTGCCGAGATCACGCGCGCCTCGCTCGATAACGAGGGCACCATCGTGGTTGCCGCCGACATGGCTGCCGCCGTCGAGGCGGTGAACACCGTGGCGCCCGAGCACCTGGAGCTGCACTGCAAGGATGCGATGGGCTTGCTCGGCGGCATTCGCAACGCCGGCGCCATCTTTGTGGGCGCTTGGAGCTCCGAGCCGCTCGGCGATTACGTCGCCGGCCCCAACCACACGCTGCCGACCGGCGGCACGGCCATGTTCTCCAACCCGCTTTCGGTCGAAGAGTTCGTTAAGCGCTCGAGCGTTATCTGCTATACGCCCGAGGGTCTGCTCTCCGACGCTCCCGCTACGCAGCGCCTGGCCGAGGCCGAGGGCCTGTGGGCACACGCGCTTTCCGCCGCTCTGCGTCGCCGTGTACTGGAGCAGGGCGAGGATGCCGTGAGTGCCGAGTCTCTGGCCGCGGCCGACCTGACCAAGGTCGCCTGGCCGGGCGATACGACCGCGACGGTCGCCGAGGGCGTGGACCTGGCGGCGGCTGCGGGCGGTGCCGCTGGCCCGACCGGCGAGGAGGCCTAATATGGCCGAGCTGACGCCCCGCATGAAGGAGCTCGTCCAGCCCTACTTGGCCGGTATTGAGCCCTACGATCCCAACTTTACGCCCACGCGCATTAACCTTTCGGCCAACGAGAACACCTATCCCGTACCTGCTGGCGTGTGCGAGGCGATCGACGCGGCCTTGGCTGCCACACCGCTCAACCGTTATCCCGATCCCATGTCAAACGACCTGCGCGACGAGCTTGCTGCCTGGCATGGCGTGACGCGCGAGAACATCTGTGTGGGAAACGGCGGCGACGAGCTGCTCTATAACTATCTGCTGGCGTTTGGCGGCGCGGGGAGGACCCTGCTCAACTGCCCGCCGTGCTTTAGCGAGTACGCGTTCTTTGCGTCGCTCTGCCAGACCGAGGTGCGCGACGTGTGGCGCGACCCCGCGACCTTTGAACTCGGCCAAGCTGCTGTGCTCGCGGCAGCGCCGGCGTGCAACCTGGCAATCGTGACCTCGCCCAACAATCCCACGGGCGACGTGGCTCCGCTCGACTTTGTCGCGGCGCTGTGCGATGCGTGCCCCGGCATGGTAATGGTCGACGAGGCCTACGTTGAGTTTGCCGACGATTCGTTTGGCGCGGCCACCACGGCGCAGGGGCTTATTGCCGAGCATCCCAACCTGGTAATTCTGCATACGCTGTCCAAGGCGTTTGGCGCCGCCGGCACGCGTCTGGGTTACGTGATCGCGGCGCCGGAAGTCATCGACGTGTTCGCGGCGATTCGCCAGATCTATTCGGTCAATGTGCTGAGCCAGGCCGCCGCGCTTGCCTGCGTGCGTGCCCGCGATGCGTACGCGCCCGTGGTGGCACAGGTCGCATCCGAGCGCGAGCGCGAACTGTGCGCCCTGCGCGCAATGGCTGCCGAGGGCCTGCCCGTGGAGGCATGGCCGAGCGCGGCGAACTTTGTGCTCGTGCGCACGCCGCATGCCACGCGCGTGCGCGAGCGCCTGCGCGACGAGTACTCGATTTTGGTGCGCGACTTCAGCTACGCGCCGGGGCTCGCGGACTGCCTGCGCATTACCGTGGGCACCCCACAGGAAAACGACGAGGTGCTGGCCGCATTTGCCGCGCTGGTGAAGGAGGAGATGTAGATGGGCCGTTATGCCGAGGTAACCCGTAAGACAGGCGAGACCGATATTGTCGTCAAGCTCGACCTGGATGGAACCGGTACGTGCGATATCTCGACCGGCGTGCCGTTTTTCGACCACATGCTCAACGCCTTTGGCCGCCATGGTTTGTTTGATCTGACGGTGCACGCGGTGGGCGACGTGGAAGTCGACGCACACCACACCGTCGAGGACACGGGCATCGTGCTGGGCGAGGCGTTTTGCCAGGCGCTGGGCGACAAGGCGGGCATTACGCGCTTTGCCGACGCGGCGATTGCCATGGACGAGACGCTCGTGATGGCCGCCGTGGACATTTCGGGCCGCGGCCAGGCCTATTGCGAGCTGTCCGTGCCGACCGAGCGCGTGGGCACCTTTGATACCGAGCTAGCCGTCGAGTTCTTCTACGCCTTTGCGCGCGATGCCAAGCTCACGCTGCATGTGCGCGAGCTGGCAGGCGGTAATTCACACCACATTATCGAGGCCGCCTTTAAGGCCGTGGGCCGCACGATGCGTCGCGCCTGCGAGTTCGATCCCCGCGTGCAGGGCATCCCCAGCACCAAGGGCTCGCTGTAACCGTCACAAGGGTAAAAACCACCACAAAGGGGACAGGCACCTTCGTGGTGGTTTTGAATGGAAAAAGGGAGGGTCGCGTGGGCGAACCGAAGATCGTGGTGGTCGACTACCACAAGGGTAACTTGTCGAGCGTCGTGCGCGGACTTGTGCGCGCCGGTGCCGCCGCCTGCACGTCGGATGATCCGGAGCAGATCCGCAGCGCCGACGGCCTGGTCATCCCGGGTGTGGGCGCGTTCTATGACGCGATCGCCTTTATGCGCCAGAGCGGCGAGGAAGCGGCCGTGCTCGATGCCGTTGCCGCCGGAACTCCGCTGCTCGGCATCTGCCTAGGCCTTCAGCTGTTTTTTGAGCGCGGCAACGAGGGCGTGCCTGCGGACGAGGGTGCGGACGCGGACGACGATGCCTCCGAGCAGGCTGGTGGTCCCTGGGTCGATGGCCTGGGCATCATGCGCGGTTCGTGCACGCACCTGGAGTCGAGCCGCCTGAAGGTGCCGCACGTGGGCTGGGACCAGGTGCACATGACGCCCGCCGGTGCGGCCGATCCGCTGCTTGCCGGTTTTGCCGAGGGTGCCAACATGTACTTCACCCACAGCTACGCGGTGGCCGACAACGCCGATGCCACCGATGTGCTGGCGCGCACGCACTACACGCGGAGCTTTCCGTGCATCGTGCGCCATGGCAACGTGTGGGGCTGCCAGTTCCATCCCGAGAAATCCTCCGCGCTGGGTCAGCGCATTCTTAAGAACTTCGTCAACATCGTCGAGGAGGCCGGCCGATGATCCTGTTTCCCGCAATCGATCTGATCGGCGGCAAGGTCGTGCGCCTGGAACGCGGCGACCGCAGCCGCTGCAAGGTATATTCCGACGACCCCGTCGCCGTCGCCCGCTCGTTTGCCGAGCAGGGTGCGAGCTGGGTGCACGTCGTCGACCTGTCCGCTGCCTTTGGCGAGGACGAGGACGCGTGCGCGGCCAACTCGGCGGCGATCAAGGCTATCTGCGGCGTCGACGGCCTGTCCGTGGACGTGGGCGGCGGCGTTCGCTCGCTCGCGCGCATCGACGAGCTGGCAGGCTACGGCGCACGCCGCATCGCGCTGGGCACCGTGCTGGTGACCGAGCCGGGTTTTGCCGAGGTGGCGGCGCGCGGCTTTGGCGAGCTGCTGGTGGCAGACATCGCCGCCCGTGACGGTCAGGTCAAGGTGAACGGCTGGCGCGATGGCGCGGGCGTGGCACTCGACGATGCGGTGGCGCAGCTCACGGAGCTGAGCTTTAAGCATCTGGTGTATACCGACATCGCGCGCGATGGCATGCAGACGGGCATCGATGTGGCGGCGTATCGCCATGTGGCCGAGGTCGCGGGATTTTCCGTCGTGGCTTCGGGTGGCATCTCGACGCTCGACGATGTCCGCGCGCTTGCCGCGGTGGGTGAGGATACCATTGAGGGAGCCATCACCGGTCGCGCGCTCTACGAGGGCAACTTTACGCTGGCCCAGGCGTTGGCCGCCGCCCGAGGAGAGGAGTAGCCCATGCTTACCAAACGCGTGATTCCCTGCCTGGACGTCAAGGGCGGCCGCGTGGTCAAGGGCGTCAACTTTGTGAGCCTGCGCGATGCCGGCGACCCGGTGGAGTTGGCCCGCGCCTACGATCGCGAGGGTGCGGACGAGGTCGTATTTTTGGACATTACCGCGACGAGCGACAACCGCGCGACGACCATCGAGATGGCGGCGCACGCGGCCGAGGAGCTCGCCATCCCCTATACCGTGGGCGGAGGCTTTCGCGACTTGCCGGGCATGCGGACCATGGTTGCAGCTGGTGCCGACAGGGTGTCGCTCAACTCGGCGGCCGTGCGCGATCCGTCGTTGATCAGCCAGGCCGCCGCGGCGTTTGGCAGCCAGGCCGTGGTCGTGGCGATCGATGCCAAGCGTGTCGGTTTGCCCGGTGCTCCCGGTGCCGATAAGTGGGAGGTCTTTACCGCGGGAGGCCGCAACGCCACGGGTATCGACGCGGTGGCGTGGGCCGAGGAGGCGGCTCGTCGCGGCGCCGGCGAGATCTTGCTTACCAGCATGGATCGTGACGGCACCAAGGCCGGCTTTGACCTGGCGCTCACCCGTGCCGTGGCGCGCGCGGTGCCGATTCCGGTGATCGCGAGCGGCGGCGTGGGCACGCTCGAGCATTTCGCCGAGGGTGTGATCGAGGGCGAGGCGGATGCCGTGCTGGCGGCAAGCGTCTTTCACTTTGGAACCTTCAGCATTCGCGAAGTCAAAGAATACATGGCTAGCCAGGGAATCCCCGTGAGATTGGACTTCTAAATGGAGCAAGTGACAACCGCGGCAGAGCTTAAATACGACGACTGTGGGCTCATTCCCTGCGTGGTTCAGCAGCATGACACCGGTGAGGTGCTTATGGTTGCTTGGATGAACGAGGAATCGGTGGGGCTGACGCTCAAGACCGGGACCACGTGGTTTTGGAGTCGCAGCCGTCAGGAGCTCTGGAACAAGGGCGCGACGAGTGGCAACATGCAGGAGGTCAAGGAGCTCTGGGCCGACTGCGATAGCGATACGCTGCTGGTCAAGGTGGACTCACCGGGCCCGGCCTGCCATACCGGCAACCGTACCTGCTTCTTTAAGCGCGTGGAAGGGGGAGTGCGATGAAAGTCGTGACGCCGTTCGAGGTCGCCGAATGCAACACCGAGCTCCTCCGCGCGGGCGTGCCATGCCGCGTGCACCTGACTGATGCCTGCGGGGCGCAGTCGCTTTGGCTCGAGGCCGAGAAGGAAAGGCTCAATGAGGCCCATGCCGTCATCGTCGAGTTCTTTGAGAAAAAGGGCGCAAAGCCTCGGTTCGATGAGACCGGTACCTACTTTACGCTGCAGTAACGAGAGGAAATAACCATGGGAGTCAGAACAGCTAACGTGCAGCCGGGAAACATCGGTGAGACGCTGACGGGACTGGCCGAGGTGATTCACGGTCGTCGCGACGCATCGCCGCAGGAGAGCTATACCGCGCGTCTGCTGACCGACGTCGAGGACGAGCTTCTCAAGAAGCTTGCCGAGGAGGCGAGCGAGGTGATCATGGCCTGCAAGGATAACGACCACGATCATATCCGCTACGAGGCCGGCGACCTGATCTACCACCTGCTCGTGACGCTCGAGCGCTACGGCATCACCCTCGACGAACTGGCCGGCGAACTCAACGCCCGCCGCCACTAGTCATCGGGGACGTTCTTAAACGACTAGTTAGGCGAGGGGCGTGGACTCCCATTCGCCGGTGGGGTGGGGGATGTCGAAGGTTCGATAACTGCAGTCGTAGGCGTGGGCTTGCGCTTCGCGGATATTCCAACAGATGTCACAGGCGCGGTGTGCGTCCGAGCCAAAGGTGATTGGCACCTCGGCGTGGGCGAAGCAGCGCAACAGCCCCGTCGAGGGGTAATAGTCGTCGAGGCCCTTACGCGGCGCGGCGGTCGAGACTTCGACACGGCGACCCGTATCGTGCGCGCACTCGGCCATCTGCCCCCAAAACGGCGCCGGGTCAAAATCGGGCGCAAAGCCTTCCTTCGAAAAGCGCATGACCAGGTCGGGATGGGCCATTACATCAAAGTTGAGTGAGCTTTCGCAAGCACGGCACCAGTCGTCGACGTAGCGTTCCCACACGCCGCGCACGCCCAGGTTTTCCCAAACATGCAGGTTGGTATCGTCGTCGATCCAGCCGCAAAGGGAATCGGGTGTATCGGGGCGCGCGACGTTTTCCGTTCCCACCGTACCCGCGGCACCTGCCATGATATCGCCCGGGTCGCCAATCCAATGCACGCTGCCCAAGCGCACCACGGCGCCCTGGGACCAGCGCTCAACCAAGGGTTCGCAGCCCTCGTACCAATCGCATTCAAAGCCATAGATAAGCTCGAGCTCCGGCGCGATTTGCGCGGCAAGCCTGCGGGCGTCCTCAAAGGCCAGACGATGTGCCGGCAAGTCGCCCTCGACGACCTGCACCTCGCAGTTAGCATCCATACTGGCAGGCAGGGCGAGGTGGTCGGTCGAGACCATGACGCGGCAGCCTGCCGCAGCAGCGGCACGGACGTTGTCATCAAACGAGGCATGGCCGTCCGAAAACGAGGTGTGGGTGTGACAATCGACCAGCGGGCAAGCGGACATGGCGGCTCCTTTGCGTCAAGCGAATCCGCTTCATTGTAATGGCGCAGCCTCGGCGCGGCGGGAACGCTGCAAGTCGAAACCGACTGGAAAGGGCAGGCGGCGCGTGCCGGCGCCGGCGACTACTTGCTTCGTGTCGCCGCTCGTTTGGACTGCACGGTTATAATCGCGTGCCGCACGGCGGTGACGGGACGATAGCGGATCATACGCGGTCCCGACCAGCGCATGACCTCGCGGATCTTCTCGCGCATGGCAGGCCGGTAACAATGCGAAGGACAGGCCGAGCAAAATGTCTTGGTGCCCATGTGCGGGCAGTGCTCAATGCGCGCGATGGCGTATTTCTGCAGCTCGGCGCATTCGGGGCAGAGCGTAACGGTTCGGAGCCCGAGTTTGACGCGAGTGGGCTTTTCGCCGTTGGGAGCCTGCTTACCCTCGTGGCCGCCGCGATGATGCCCGCGGCACCACAGTGCAATCATCTGCGACACCATCTGGGCCTCACGCTCACGTTTGCGTGCTAGCTCCGGTGTGTCGACTGGGCGCGCCATTAGCTCAGCCTCCCGTGCTCGACCGAAAGCGAGAAATCGGCAAACGCGCAGGTGCTGGCACGGTGGCTCACGAGCACAATGGTCTTGCCGCGGCGCTTGAGCTCGTCGATTGCCTGCATCACGGACGCCTCGTTGAGAGCATCGAGCGCGCTGGTGGGTTCGTCGAGCAAGATGAAGGGTGCGTCGTTGAGGAAGATGCGCGCAAGGCCGATGCGCTGGCGCTCGCCGCCCGAAAGCGAGTCGCCCAGCTCGGCAACGGGCGTGTCGAGTCCCTGCGGCAGACGGTCGATGAGCGTGGTGAGTGAGGCGGAGCGGCAAGCGTCGAGCAGCTCGGCATCGGTGGCGTTGGCGTGCGCGACCAGCAGGTTCTCGCGTACGGTGCCGCAGAACAGATGCGTGTCCTGGGTCATATAGGCCTCGTGGCTGCGCAGGCTCGCCGTGTTGATGTGGCGGGCATCGACGCCGCTCACCGTGATGGTGCCGGCTGCGGGGTCCCAAAAGCGCATGAGCAGCTTAAGCAGCGTCGACTTGCCCGAACCCGAGCGCCCCATGATGCAGGTCATGGTACCGGGCGCAAAGGTGCAAGTCACGTCGTCGAGGATGAGACTCGCAGCGGTGTCGTTCGCGACCTGCTCTGTGGCGCCCGCACCGCCCGCGTCCACGCCGCCCACATAGCTAAAGCTCACATGCTCGGCTGCGGCGCCGGCAAACTCAACGTTCTGTCCATCGGCGACCTCGGCGCACTGGGGCTGCTCGTCGAGCAAATCGAGCACGCGTGCGCCCGAGGCGAGCGTCTCCTGCAGTGAGGCGCCCAGGCGGCTCACGGCCATCACCGAGCCAAACGACGACACAAAGGTAAAGACGGCGACAAACGCTGCGGCAAAGTCAATCGTTCCCGCAGCCACCAGCTGCAGCGCACGCCCGAGCATCACCAGATTAGCCACAAGAATAAGCGCATCGGCTACGGCCTCGCTGACCGCCTGGCGGCGCTTGAGGCGCGCGTCCACGGCGCCGACTTGCTCGGTCAGCTTGCCCAGGGCACGGCTGCGATCGGTGCCACCGGCAAACTGGATGGTCTCGCCCGCGCCGCGCAGACTGTCGAGTACAAAGGCGCCCAGCTTACCGGCGCCCTCGCGGCTCTGGCGGCCGGTGGTGCCGCATGCCTTGGCCGAGGTCAGGGGCAGCAGCACGCCCAGGACCGCGTAGGCCACGAGCGCGATGCCCGCGAGCTCGGGGCTCACAGCCAGCAAAAAGCCCTCAAACACAACGGTGCAGACCAGAGCTATGGCAATGGGCGAGATGGTGTGCGCGTAGAAGACCTCGAGCAGCTCGATATCCGAGGTGACCAGGCTCACGAGCTCGCCCTTGCCGCGGCCCTCGAGCTTGGCGGGGGCGAGCTGGCGCAGGGCGCCAAACACCAGGTCGCGAATGTGTGCGAGCAGACGGAATGCGATGTAATGGTTGCAGAGCTGCTCGCCGTAGTGGAGCGGCCCGCGCGCGATGCCGCAGGCGGCACAGGCCGCGCATGTGACGATAAGACCAAGCCCCAAGGCGTTGCGGCCCAGCGCGGCCATAAGGCCAAGGGCGCCAAAGGCCGGCACGAACGCGGCGGTGAGCATGCCAATGCTGCCCAGCGCGACGGCTAGCACAAGCCAGCCGGCAAGCGGTCGGACGAGCCCCATCATGCGCCACATGATGGACGGCGCCGAGCGACGGGCGCGGCCGGAGTCAGGCACCGCGGCAGCGGAAGACGAGCCGGCACCGTTGAGGCCATCGGTACGGGCGGTGCTGCCGTCAACAGCCTCAACCGCGCCGGCATCCTCGGCATCACCCTCCGCATACGCATATGCCGAGAGCTGCTCCTGGCTGTTCCACATGCGCGCATAGGCGCCCGCGGTTGCCAAGAGCTCGCCGTGAGTCCCGCGCTCGGCAATGCGACCGCGTTCCAGCACCAGAATCTGGTCGGCGTCCACGATCGTCGACAGGCGGTGTGCCACCACAATTACAGTGTGCTCGCCGGCAAGCGATGCGATGACCTCGCCGATCGCGGCTTCGCTCGCAGCGTCCACATTGCTCGTAGCCTCGTCAAACACATAGATCGGCGAGTCGTGCAGCAGGGCGCGTGCCATGCACACGCGCTGGCGCTGGCCACCCGAAAGGTTGGTGCCGCCCTCGTTAATCACCATGTCGAGCCCGCCGTTGGCCTGCACAAAGGCCGCCACGCGCGTGCGGCCGAGCGCGCGCAAAAGCTCGGCGTCGGTGGCGTTGGGCTGGGCGAGCAGCAGGTTGTCTCGCAGGGTGCCGGCAAACAGGTAGCCGTTGGTGGGCACCAGGGTGACGGCACGCATGAGTGAGGCGGCCGTGGCATCGCGCAGCTCGACGCCGCCAATGCGAACGCTGCCACGGTAGGCACCCTTGCGGCCCGCGATAATCCCCGCGAGCGTGGACTTGCCGCCGCCGCTTTCGCCCACGAGTGCCACGAGCGAGCCGTGCGCAATGGTCGCGCTGGCGCTGTCCAGCACCGTGCGGTCGCCGTATGCATAGCTCACGCCCGCGAGCTCGATATCGCCGCGACCGTCAAGCTCAACATCGCCGCGCTCGGGCTCGGGCGTATCCAAAATGCCAAACATGCGGCGCGAGGCGGCCATGCCGTTCATGGCCGTGTGGAACAGCGATCCCAGGCGGCGCATGGGCAAAAAGAACTCCTGCGACAGAAAGACGATGAGGAAGGCAGCCTCAAAGCCAATTTTGCCCGTGGCGAGCTGCAGCGTGGCTACGATAATGCCGAGCGCGGCGCCCATATAGACGACCAGGTCCATAACGCAAATGGAGCGCAGCTGCATCACCAGCAGGCGCATGGTCGCTGTGCGGAAACGCTCGGACTCGGCGTTGATGCGCTTGTGCCAGTCGCGGTCGGCCTGATACACCTTAAGGGTGGTAAGACCCTGAACGGCCTCCAGGAACATGCCGCCCAGATCGACGTAGCTGCCCCAATACTCGGAACCGATCTTTTTTGCGTTGCGCATGACCATCATGATGGAGATGGGGATGACCGGGACGCATACGAGCAGCAGCGCGGCGGGAAGTCCCGCTTGGCCTACGAGCAGCACGAACAGCGTGATGGGTGCCAGGCCGGCAAAAAAGAGCTGCGGCAGATAGCCGCCAAAGTATACCTGGAGTTGCGTGGCGCCCTCCACGCTGGTTTGCACGGCCTCGGCGGTGGGGACGGTTTCGGTATAGGACGGGCCGAGCGCGGTGAGCTTGTCGTAGACGAGCGAACGCACGCGGCGGACGGCTTTGAAGGCGGCCTTGTCACCGGAACGCTGCGCCAGATAGATGGCGGCGGCGCGCACGATGATGGCGCCGGCGAGCGGCAAGGCCGCCTGTGCGAGGGCATCGACGGCGAGCGCGGCGGAAAGACCGTCCGTGACGATGCCGCCCAAGATGCGCGCAAGCACCCACATCACCGTGATGTTTGCCATGAGCGCGATCCATTTAAACAGGACGCTCGCCACAATGTAGGGCGTTGCCTGCGGAACCAGGGAGAAGAGCCGCTTCTCGAACATGAAACCTCCGATGCCGTAACGGTGTCGGGCGGGGTCCTCGGCAGCCGATTAGTTAGCCAAATGCAACTAGAGTAACATCGTGCAGCAGGTAAGTATGCCGAGGGTAATTTTTAGCCGATGAACTGCGTAGAAAGTCCAAAATTGTTGAGTGCAGCGAACTTTATGGCGGACGGAGTGCAGGCGCAATTCTGATCGTGTGCGGCCCCGCTCCAAAACGTGTACGTCAGCCTCCGAAAGCTGCAAAAAATGACATGTTTGGAGGCTGATGTACATGTTTGGATAGGGGCGAGGGCGGCGACGGACGAAAGTCACGCCTGTGCCACGTCCGATGTGCTAGCGTTTGGGTGAACAAAACGAGCCCGTGCGGAAAGGATCCGGACCGTATGCAACGTGGAAGTACATCTCCGCTGTCCCGCGAGACCGATGCGCCCGAAACCATCGTCAAGCTGGAGTGCGACATCGACGATGCATCGCCCGAGGTACTCGCCTATGCCGCCGACCGCCTGCGCGAGGCAGGTGCGCGCGAGGTGCACTGGCTGCCTCTCTACTGCAAAAAAGGTCGCCCCGGCTGGCAGCTGCAGGTGATCTGCTCGCACGAGGATATCGAGCGCCTACAGACGATTATCTTTTTGGAGACCACGACCAACGCCGTTCGTCGCCAGGTGATGGAACGCGTCTGCCTGCCGCGTCGTTTTGAGCAGGTAGCGACGCCTTGGGGCGAGGTGGCCGTCAAAGTAGCCACCCTGCCCGACGGCAGCGAGCGCGCGGCACCCGAGTACGAGGATTGTGCCCGTCTTGCCCGCGAGCACAACGCGCCGCTCCAGCGCGTGATGCAGGCGGCTCAGAGCGCGGCGCTGCGATTTGAGTGATGCGGGCGAGTGACGTGCCGCGCCAATCCAATTAACCCCACCGAAAGGACCACCCATGAAATACCTCATCGCCTCCGACATCCACGGCTCGGCATACTGGACCGAGCGCCTGGTCGCCGCTATCGAATCCGAGCAGCCCGACCGCATCGTTCTGCTGGGCGACCTGCTCTACCACGGCCCGCGCAACGACCTGCCGCGCGACTATGCCCCCAAGCGTGTGATTCCGCTGCTCAACGCCCTGGCCGACCGCATCATCGCGGTGCGCGGCAACTGCGACGCCGAGGTCGACCAGATGGTCCTCGACTTCCCCGTCATGGCCGACTACGCCACGCTGTTCGACGAGACCGGCCGCGAGCTGTTCCTGACGCATGGCCACGTCTTTGGCGCTGGCATGCATAACAGCGTTGATCACGCGCCCGCGCTGCCCGAGGGCTCCGCGCTCGTCTACGGCCACACGCACATCAAGGTTAACGAGGCAAGCGAGGCGCACCCGGGCCTGTGGCTCTTCAACCCCGGCAGCGTGAGCATTCCCAAGGACGGTACGCACAGCTATGGCATCTACGAGGACGGCGCGTTCCGTCACGTGATCCTGGAGGAGGAATAACCATGGCAGAGCAGCTGGCTCAGCAAAATGCCGAGGGCTCGCGCGACCTGTCCACGCTGGTAGACGCGTCGGCCGAGCTGCAGCATCTGGTGCAGACCATCTGGCGCCTGCGTCAGCCCGACGGCTGCCCGTGGGACCGCGAGCAGACGCACCGCAGCATTGGCAAGAACATGATCGAGGAAGCCTACGAGGCGCTCGACTGCATCGAGGCCGACGACGCGGCACACCTGCGCGAGGAGTTGGGCGACGTGCTCATGCAGGTCGTACTGCATGCGCAGATTGCGGCGGATGCCGGCGAGTTTTCGCTGGCCGATGTGGCGCGCGATATCGACGCCAAGCTCATCCGTCGTCACCCGCACGTGTTTGGCGATGCGGATGCCGACAACTCCGACGAGGTGCTCAAGATTTGGGACGAGGTCAAGCTTGCCGAGAAGGCCGCCAAAGACCAGGCCGTGGCGGCAGTCGGGGCCGCACCCGAGGGTCTGCTCGACGGTGTGCCCACGCACCTGCCGGCGCTGATGCAGGCTCAGAAGGTGTCGCGCAAGGCGGCTGCCGTGGGCTTTGAGTGGGAGACGGTCCAGGACGTGTGGGACGAGGTTGCCGAGGAGCGTGCCGAGTTTGAGGCCGAGGCTCCCGGTTCTCCCGAGCGCGAGATGGAGTTTGGCGACCTGCTCTTTGCCCTGGTCAACGTTGCGCGCAAGGAGGGAATTGACGCCGAGAGCGCCCTGCGTGCCAGTACGGCAAAGTTCCGCCGCCGCTGGGCCGCGATGGAGCAGATGGCGGCCGACGCCCACGTGGATCTGGCCGAGCTTTCGACCCACGGCCTCAATGACCTCTGGGATGCCGCAAAGGCAGAGGAGTAAGACTGCGGGGGCGACGGGACGGACTTGTCCCATCGCCCCTATTATTTTTAAAAAGATTGTATCCCTTGGCTAACTTAGGGCATAATGCAAAAAGTGCGATAAGGCTAACTTATGAACCTGCGCGCCGCTGTAGCGTGCAAGCCGTGTCGCCAAGCATTCAACCCGTTTCCAAGTGAGAGGGAGACAACATGAGCGATATTTTGGACGTCTACGGTCGCGAGGTGCTCGACAGCCGCGGCAATCCCACCGTCGAGGTCGAGGTCGTGCTCGAGGACGGCAGCTTTGGCCGCGCAATGGTGCCTTCGGGTGCTTCGACCGGCGCCTTTGAGGCATGTGAGCTGCGCGACGGCGACAAGGGCCGCTATCTGGGCAAGGGCGTTTCGCAGGCCGTCGAGCACGTCAATAACGAGTGCGCTAACGCCGTCGTGGGCCTCGACGCCTTCGACCAGCGCGCCGTCGATGCCGCGCTGATTGCCGCGGACGGTACCCCCAACAAGACCAAGCTCGGTGCCAACGCCATCCTGGGCGTGTCGCTGGCCGTCGCCCGCGCCGCTGCCGAGTCGGCGGGCCTGTCGCTGTACCAGTACCTGGGCGGCGTCAACGCCCACCTGCTGCCCACGCCTATGATGAATATCCTCAACGGTGGCGTCCATGCCGACAATAACGTTGACTTCCAGGAGTTCATGATCATGCCGGTGGGCGCCCCGAGCTTTGCCGAGGGCCTGCGTTGGTGCGCCGAGGTCTACCACACCCTCAAGGGCGTGCTGCACGAGGCCGGCCTGGGCGGCGGCGTGGGCGACGAGGGCGGCTTTGCGCCCAACCTCAAGACCAATGCCGAGCCGTTCGAGTACATCACCAAGGCCGTGGAGAAGGCCGGCTTTAAGCCCGGCGTCGACTTCATGTACGCCATGGACCCGGCCTCGACCGAGTTCTACAACGCCGAGACCGGCATGTACGAGCTCAAGGGCGAGGGCGTGGAGTACACGAGCGCCCAGATGGTTGATTACTGGGAAAAGCTCGTCGACACCTATCCCATCATCTCCATCGAGGACGGCATGGCCGAGGAGGACTGGGACGGCTGGGTTGAGCTCACCCGTCGCATTGGCAACAAGGTGCAGCTGGTGGGCGACGACCTGTTCGTCACCAACACCGAGCGCCTTAAGAAGGGCATCGAGCTGGGTGCCGCCAACGCGATCCTGGTCAAGGTCAACCAGATCGGCACACTCACCGAGTCGCTCGAGGCCATCGAGACCGCCAAGGAGGCCGGCTATGCTTGCATCGTGAGCCACCGCTCCGGCGAGACTGAGGACTCCACGATTGCCGACCTGGTCGTGGGCGTCAACGCCGGCCAGATCAAGTCGGGCGCCCCGTGCCGCAGCGACCGTATCGCCAAGTACAACCAGCTCATCCGCATCGAGGACGAGCTCGAGGGCAGCGCGCGCTATGCCGGCAAGGCCGCGTTTTACAACATTCGCTAAACGGGCGAATTTGGCGAGGGGGAGGCTGACTCGGTTCCGTCCCGCCTTGACTGGATGCTGCAAAGCGCCATGGGCGCTGGGCCATACGGCTCAGCGCCTTTTTTATGTCGAGCAAAGGCTGGCGAAGGCGGTGCAGGCGCTCGTGCTATAACTAAAGGACTTAGCGCAAACAAACCTCAACCGCACAAGGCGCACATGGATCAGATTTACGACAACAGGTACTATTCCGCCGGTTCGCGCGAGCCGTCGCCTCGCCGTGCGCGCACGGTGCAGCTCGGTGGGTCCGCTTATGCCGGCGCCGACCGCTCCACGCAGCGCCCGGCAAGTACCTCGCGCCCCAATGCTCAATCAAATACCTTGGCAGATGGACCGGTGCGCCCGGCACGTTCGTCGCATGCGTCGCGTCCCTCGACTCAAGCACACGACAAATCGAGTAGGCCCTCGAACCGTCTTTCGGGCTCGGACTTTATGCATTACGCCAACGACAACGCGGTTGTCAAGGCGATCTATGACTTTACGCATGGCCCTCTGCGTCCGCTGTTTATCGGTATCGTGGTGGCGCTGGTGCTCGTGAGCCTGTATTTCCCCGTGCGCGATCTGTACGTGGCAAAGCGTTCGAGCGATATCTTGGCCAAGCAGGTCGAGATTCGCCAGCAATACAATGATGAGATGAAAAAAGACACTGATAAGTGGTTCTCGGAAGAGGGAATTAAGGATTCGGCACGGGACCTGGGCATGGCGATGCCCGGCGAGAAGAGGATTGAAGTGCAGGGTCTGGACGAGGATTCGGATTCGTCGTCGAGCAAAAAGTCCTCAAACGCCAAGAATGCCAGCGAAGTGGCCAAAGAGATCGAAGAGGTCGGCAAGGACGCACCGTGGTACATCAAGACGCTCGATATGCTGTTTGGATTTAACGGCGTCGAGGGCCAGGCGGTCGCGTCCAGCGGCGAGTAGGCGAGTAGCGCCCGGAGGGGAGCCCGCAATGGCAGATTGCAAACGATATAAGGTGGCCGCGATTGACCTGGGAACGGTGTCGTCGCGACTAGTGCTGGCGCAGGTCGAGGCTGGGGCGATCGTGGAATCGTCCAAGCATACCGAGATCACCGACTTGGGCGAGGGCGTGGACGCGACGGGGCGCTTTTGCGAGGCGGCCGTTGAGCGCGTGCTCGCTGCGTGCCGCATGTTTGTGGACGAAGCCCGTACCTTTGGGGCCGCGTGCGTCTGCACCACCTGCACGAGTGCCGCGCGCGATGCGTCCAATGCCGCGCTGCTGCTGGACGGTCTGCACGATCTGGGGCTCGAACCGCAGGTGATTCCGGGCGAGGTCGAGGCGCGCCTGACATTTTTTGGCGTGGCGCACGACTTTGCCGGCGAGCGCATCATCGTCGCCGATTCGGGCGGCGGCTCCACGGAGCTCGCGACGGGCGTCTATGCGCCTGAGCGCGGGGTCTTTGCGCTGGAGGGAACGCGCTCGCTGGACATCGGTTGCCGTCGCGTGACGGAGCGCTTTTTCTCCGCGTTGCCGCCCGCGGATGGCGAGCTTGCTGCCGCTGCCGCGTGGGCAGGCGAGCAGTTCGCCGCCTATTTTGAAGGCCTGCCCAGCGACTTTGAGCGCGCCGAACGCCTCGTTGCGGTGGGCGGCACCGTCACCACGCTCGTGGCACTCGTTCACGAGCTGGAGCCGTATGATTCGAGCTTTGTGCACCTGCGCGAGCTTTCGATGGAGCAGGTTTCGGCCGCTATCGAGCGCATGTCCGCGCTGGATGTTGCGGGCATTGCCGCTCTGCCGGGCGTGCAACCTAAGCGCGCAGGCGTGATCTTGGCAGGTGCCGTGGTAATTCGCGAGCTCATGCGAGCCGGCGGCTACGACACGCTTACCGTAAGCGAGAACAGCCTGCTCGCTGGCATGGCCACCACCATTAACGAGGTTCTCGACGGCGCGACCCCCACCATCGCCTGGACCCCGAGCCTGAGCACCCTTTAAAAGTAGTCAAAAAAGCTCTGTCCCAAATGAGCTGCTCTGCAGTTGACGGCACCTAAAAGAAACGAGCCCGCATCCCTGGGGGACACGGGCTCGTAAGCACTACATGGTAGGGGCGGTGGGACTCGAACCCACAATCCTTGCGGCGAGAGATTTTAAGTCTCCTGCGTATGCCAATTCCGCCACGCCCCCGTGAGACTAGAAGTCTAGCACAAGCCGTCCGTTACGCGTTGACGGCCATCGAGTGCTGGCCTGACTTTTCCAAGTACTCGGCAAACTTGGCTTCGTCGCCCTTGTTCTGGTACTGCAGGGCCAGCAGGTACTCCAAGCGGCAGCGCTTGACCGGGTCGTCGCCGACATCCTCGAGCATGCGCTCCAGCTCGGGAATGTCGTTGTGACGCTTGAGGATCATCGTGTCGTACATCAGCTGGCACTCGTGCGCGACCGCCTCGGCCTGACCGCCCTCAAAGCCCTTGATTTCGTGCAGCAGCTCCTTGGACTTTTTGCGGTCCTCCTGGCCAACGTAGTAGTTAAAGGCCTTGATCACCAGGTCGACGCGCTGCATCTTGGGCAGGTTGAGTCCCAGCAGCAGGTCGAACATCTCGCCGGCGCGCTCGTGGTCCTCGCGCAGCAGATAGGAGTTTAGACGCAGGTAGTCGCGGTTGTAGCGCGGGTACAGCATGCTGGTGAGTTTGCCGTCGAGCAAACGATCGAACTCGGCCCACTGTTTGGCGGCCATCAACTGTTGCAGGCGTTTAAACGTAGTGCGTTTTTTGACGCTAAAGAACACCGATACGGCGATACAGATGATAACGACGGCGGTCCAGAGTGTGCGGGAATCGGGCATGTTAGGATCCTTAGTCGCTCATAAAGCGAGCGGTATGACAACACGTACTAGATGTATTATACGCAGCGCACAAGCAAACTGGCATAAAAGCTCATCGAGGCTGAGTGCCATCGCTCGCTGCGGTACACTTACCTAAAGTAAACCATGAAGGGAGACATTACCTATGAAGAAGATCGTTTTGGCTTGCGGCGCTGGCGCTGCTACTTCCACGCTCGTTGCCCAGAAGGTCGCCACCATGCTCGACGCCAACGGTTACGCCGGCAAGTATGAGATCGTGCAGTGCGCCATCTCTGAGGCCAAGGACGCTTGCGACGAGGGCGCCGACCTGCTGATCGCCACCACCGTTGCCCCCGAGGGCCTCACCTGCCCGTACGTGAGCGGCGTGCCCTTCATGACCGGCATGAACCGCGTCGCTGCCGAGAAGGCCGTTCTCGACGTTATGGCTCAGTAGGCGCTGCCTGTATGAATGAGCAGAACGCCAACCCGGTAGAGCTCTTTGGCATGCGCGTCGCCCACGTGGGCATTAACGCCACCGACCCGGCCGATGCCCTGGAGATCGCGGAGCTGTTCTCGACGATGATGGGCCTACCTGTCATCGAGACCCCGGTTTCGTACTTTAACGATTCGCTGATCGAGGTCATGAAGCAGAACGGTCGTGGCACCAAGGGCCACATTGGCTTTGCCGTCAACGACATCGATGCGGCCGAGAAGTGGTTTGCCGAGCGCGGACTCGAGGTCAACGAGGAGTCGCGCGTGCTGCTGCCCGACGGCGGCACCAAACTCGTGTACTTTAAGCGCGAGTTCGCCGGCTTCGCCGTGCATCTGTGCCGCGAGTAGCGCACAAGCTGCTATAGCTAGCAAAAAGGGATAGGGCCGCATGGCCTTATCCCTTTATTTATGCCGAGGGGCTTTCTATCGTGGCAGGCGAATCGTAAAGCGGCTGCCGACGCCCTCGACTGAGGTCACGCCAATGACACCACCATGGCTATCGACGATCCACTTGGCAATGGCAAGCCCCAGACCCGAGCCCTGCGCGCCGGCATCGCGTGCGTTGTCGGCGCGGTAGAACCGTTCAAACGCGTGAGCTGCGGATTCCTGGTTCATGCCGATGCCCTCGTCCTCAACGCTTATGTCGACCGTGCCCGCGCCCGCATCCGGTGCTACGCCAAACGAGATGGGCGTGCCCGCGTCCGAATACTTGGCGGCGTTTTGCACGATCACGCGCAGAGCCTGCTTCACGAGCGCCACGTCGACGGGCGCGTCGCAGCGCGGGTCGCTGGCAAGCAAGGCGTCAAAAGCCAGCCGATACGTGTGCTCGGCATCGATCATCTGTGACTCCTCGCATACCTCGCCGACCAGTGCGGCCAGGTTGGTATTCGCACGCCGCAGGACCGTGCGCCCGGCATCGCCGCGCGCCAAAAACAGCAGCTGCTCCACGAGCTCCTGCATATGCTCGCTTTCGGCCTTGAGGGACGCGATGGATTCCGCCAGCACGTCCGGGTCATCTTTGCCCCAGCGGTCGAGCATGTTTACGTAACCCTGAATCACCGCGATGGGCGTTCGTAGCTCGTGGCTTGCATCGTTGACAAAGCGCATCTGCTGCAGCTTTGCCTCTTGCATCTGGCGCAGCAGGCGGTTGAGCGCGACCTCGATGCTCGCCAGGTCGGCGTCGCCGGTGGTGACGCTCGGCGAGTCGACGCTCGCGCGCTCGATGGCCTGCTCGAGCGTTTCCATCTTGCCGCCGGAGAGCTGCATGCGGCCGAGTTCGTCCACGCGCAGGGCCAGATCGTTGAGCGGCGCCATGGTGCGGCGCACGCGGCGGGCGCCGCCGAGCATGTTGAGCACGCTGATGACCTGCCCACCTGCAACGACAAGATAGAGGGGCCACAGCGCGATGAGGTCCTGCGCGAGGGGGAAGGTCTTGGTGGTGCGCGCAAACTCGACGGTATAGGTGAGCGTGGCGGGGTTCCAGCCGTGCGCGGGCGTCAGCGACATGCCGTGGACGGCGGCACCGGGGATCCATCCCGCGGTAAACGCGCCGTCGGGCAGCGTTTGGTTATAGCCATAGATGAGGATCGCCGCCGCAGCAACCAGCAGCCACAGGTCGAGCCAGATGTAGCTCGCCAGGCGGCGCCACATGTAGCTCCAGTTGATGGCACGGGCGATGGAGGTGACGCGCTTGGTCTCGGCGTTACGCGCGGCAGACATAGCCCACCCCGCGCACGGTTTGGATGATGCGGGCACCGCCGGCGTCTTCGATCTTGGCGCGCAGGTGCGCGATGTGCACGTCGACGTTGTTGGTGTCGCCCACGTATTCGTAGCCCAGCGCCTCGTGCGCGATGCGCTCGCGCGTGAGCACGGTTTCGGCATGCGTCATAAGCAGGGCGAGGACGTCGAACTCGCGGGCCGTGAGCGCGATGGGCGAGCCGCCGACCGTGACTTCGCGGCGGTCGGGATCGAGCGCGACCGAACCCACGGTGAGCGCGGCGGGGGAGGGCGCGGCAGCGGTCTGGGCCGTGTCGGTTGCCGGGGACATTGTGGCGATACCGGCGGCC
>CALBOJ010000133.1 GCA_937896835.1 uncultured Collinsella sp. | reverse complement strand
GATCCGGTCCGACCGGGCCGCGCGGCAAGGAGATATATTGCCAGACCGGAGGGGCCCCGGGGGCGGGAATCGCGCACTCCATATTTTGTTCACAAATGAATAGAACCCTCAGTTGCTTCACTGAGGCCGCATTCGAAGCAGCAGCTTCTGATATTGGCGATGACCAGCTGGTTTATAGGTGTTAAGGCATCGGTCATCTCTGGAGCGCCACTTTACTCCAAAAGCATGAGCTATTTGTTTCCCGTCGGTAAAAGGCGGGTTTTGTTCGCCAAGCGTTCTTATATATAGAGAAGTTCGGGTTCGAACCCGTGCACCGTCAACTAAAAAGCGACCAGCCGGAGCCGATCGCTTTCTATTCTATGCTGGAGCATCCAGAGGGTGCTTCCGAACTCATTTTCTCGCTGCCATTCATGCTTTCGAAGCATCGTTTGACCTCCGCGGCCTCATGTTTTGAGGATCTGCCGTGTTTATCACTGTTATCCATGAGTGTGTGGAAGTGATCCTCATACAGATACGTGCGATCCGCCAGAGAACTGAGAAGCATCTCTCTGCAGCCCTCGTTGCCTATCCTCGCATCTCTCAGGTCTTCCGGAAATTCACAAGCAGTCTTAGAGTCAATTTGTTTCCGTTTTCAGAGACTTGTTTGAGAGTTTTTAAAGACAGTTCAAAACAATAAGTGAGACACCATAAAGCAGAGCAAGATGTGCCGGATAGAAAATGTAGAAGAAATATTTGAGCTTCAGCCCTCGCTTACCATTATAAAGATTGATAAGCAGCAACGAAACGACCGCGGCAGCAACATCAGGATTAAATACATTAGCTGTAGCAAACTCAAATCCGCCGCCAACTATATGGCATGACGAAAGGAGCACTGCACATACTGCAGCAAAGAACATCTTGGCCTTGCTGTCGTGGAATAAATAGAATGCAGCCACAAGCATAATGCCATACACACCGCCATCTAGTTTAGTGTATTCAGCTGCCAGTGCTGTCAAAACAATCAGAGCAGTTTCTGCGATGTATCTTTTCCGTTTTGAAAGACTTTGTATCTTTTCCAGAACAATCAAAAAGACCAAGGAAAGCAGGAGCTCACACATAACATTTTGTTGCCGAAGGTCAAATAGTTGCCCGGTTTGGACGAAATCGTATATGGGCTCCGCAATGATTGCGAAGACAAGCATATTTCGCAGGTACTTCTTTAAGTCATGAGTATGCAAAAATCCCTCAACTATCAAAAAGCAAAATAAGGGAAATGCAATTCTGCCAAGAACATGAAGCACATCCGAAGCCTCGCTTAGAATCGCCCACTGTTCGTCTGATATCTGACTGTACGATGCGTGAGTCATGATTCCATTGGTCAGGACGATCCTGCTTACATGATCGAGAACCATCGAAATGGCTGCTATTATCTTTAATGTGCTGCCGCTAATTCCGTATCTATTTGTTTTCATTTCGTATTCCTTACTTTGGGTGGGCCGTCAGGGGTTCAGCCTGCGCCGCAGGCGGCCGCTGCGGCGCTTCGCGCCATGCGCGCTGCGCTGGCAAACGCTCACGCGTTTACTCAGCTCCGCGCCCTTTCGGGTTCGAACCCGCGTCGCGGCAACAAAAAAGCGGCCGGCATCCACCAGTCGCTTTTCCATTCTATGGTGGGCCGTCAGGGGTTCGAACCCTGGACCTTGGGATTAAAAGTCCCCTGCTCTGCCAGCTGAGCTAACGGCCCGCGGGTGGCATTGTACCACGGTCTGGGACTATTCCCAACTCCATTGGCCGTTCTGGAAAATCACAACTTCACGTCCATCAGGCGTAATGCCCGTAATATCGATGTCGTCCGTGCCAATCATAAAATCGACGTGCGTGCTCGAGACGTTAACGCCATGCTCCAGGAGCTCTTCCTTGGACATGTCATACCCACCCTCGATACATTCGGGGAAACCGACACCTAGCGCGAGATGGCAGCTGGCGTTCTCATCATAGAGCGTGTCATAGAACAAAACGCCACTTTCACGGATCGGCGTGTTCTTGGAGATAAGCGCGACCTCACCCAGATGAGCGGCACCTTCATCGGTGTCAATGATGCTCGCAAGCGTCGCCTTGCCCACGCGGGCATCGTAGTCCGCCACGCGGCCGGCCTCGAACTTAATCCAAAAATCGTCGACCTTGTTACCGTGGTGAATGAGCGGCATGGCCGAGTACACGATACCGTCGGCGCGCATACGATCAGGCGAGGTGAAGACTTCCTCGGTGGGAATGTTGGGGAAGAAGGGGTGTCCATCGGGCGTCTTGCCCTTGCCGCCGGCCCACTCGTGACCCTTCGTCATGCCAATCGTCAGATCGGTTCCATTTTCCGCGGTGTAATGCAGGCGGTCAAAACGATTGTCGTTCAGGAAACGCAGGTTCTTTTCGAACGCCGCGTCATGAAGCTCCCAGTCGCTCTCCGGGTCCTGGCCATCGGCACGAGCGGTGTGCAGAATCGCATTCCATAGCTTATAGATTGCAACCTCATCGGCGTCTCCCGGGAACACCTCGTGCGCCCAAGCCACGACCGGAGCGCCGGCGATGCACCACGGATTGATGTTGTAATCCAGTCCACGGCGGAAAACTTTGCACTGCGTATTCCTCGCCTTGGATGCCGCGGCCGGCTTGGCTGGATCGATGCCCTTGAGGGCTGCAGGATCCGCACCCTCAATAAAGATAAAGCAGGCGCCATCCTGGGCCAGGGAATCCAACTGCAGGCGCTTCCACTCGGGCGTCTGCTCAAAATAGCTTTTATCGACATGCTCGTACGTGAGCCTCGTCACGGCATCATCGGCCCAAATGACCGTCACGTGGCCAGCGCCGGCGGCATAAGCCTCCGCGACCACCACGCGGGCAAAAGGCGCGCACTCGACCGGAGACTGAACGACAACCTCCTGGCCGGGCTTGACGTTTACGCCTTTGCGGACAACCAGGCGCGCATAGTTTTTAATCTTGGGCTCCAGGGCCTTCATGCCCTCCAGAGCTTCTTCGACCGTCAGGGCAGCTCGAATCATGTGCCACTCCATCTATCTATAGGACAATAATAAGGCGCGCCGCAAAAACGACACGCCTTATATCTTAGCGATAAGTGTGAATGCAAACGCTACTTCTTCTTGGAGTCCTTTTTGTCCTCCTCGGCAGCTGCGCGCTCGATAAGAGCGTTGAGCTTGTTCTCGGACATGCCCTCGGCCTGCGCGCGATACATGTTACGCAAGGGACGAATACGAACGAAGTCGTAGATAAAGTCACCCAGGATGATGACATAGGACAAAACGATGCCGACCATCTGAACAGGACTGGACACCGTGCCGCCGGGAGCGAAGTAGAGCGAAGCCCCGATTGCCACGACGAGCACCATGCCGATAGCGAGCACAGCCCACCAAATACGGCGGCGCTTGGTGTAGTCCTCATCCTGCTTGAGAAGGATATTCGACACCGTGTAGATGCGGTCCTCCTTGGCGCGCTGCTTAGCCTTGCGGGCGCGCTTCTCCTCTTTAGAGAGGCCCTCGAGGTTCTCGCCCTTCTCGAGCTCTTTGCGGCGTGCCTTAGACGAAGCCGGCACGACGCGGACAGAGCTCGCTGCCTGACGGGCAGGCTTAGCAGATGCGGCGGACTTGCGCGCAACCCCGGTAACCTCGTGGGATTGCGTGCGCTTGTTCGTGGCGCTACGGGTACTCACTTATGCGTTCTCCTTCATGCTTGTGAACTGGGAGCCCGTGATGATCTGGAAGGCCTCGCGATAGCGCTCGGACGTGCCATCGATGACCTCGGCGGGCAGGTGCGGGGTCTCCCCCGTCATATCCCAGTTGGCCTTGAGCCAATTGCGGACGAATTGTTTGTCGTAGCTGGGCTGGATCTTGCCCTCCTCGTAGCTGGCAGCAGGCCAGAAACGGCTGGAATCGGGCGTGAGGCACTCGTCGATCAGCGTGACCTTGCCATCGATGACACCAAACTCGAACTTGGTGTCGGCGATGATGATGCCTCGAGTCGCGGCATACTCGGCAGCGGCCTTGTAAATCTTGAGGGACAGGTCGCGAATCTGCGCGGCGATGTCCTCGCCCACGATCTCGCAGCAACGCTCGAACGAAATGTTCTCGTCGTGGTCGCCGATCTCGGCCTTCGTGGACGGCGTGAACAGCGGCTCGGGAAGCTTGGAGGCCTCGGTCAGACCCTCGGGCAGCTGAATGCCGCAGACGGTACCGTTCTCGTCATAGGTCTTCTTGCCCGAACCGGTCAGATAGCCGCGGACGATGCACTCGATAGGAATCGTCTGGGCCTTCTTGACCAGCATGGCGCGGCCTGCGAGGTAGTCACGATACTCGGCAAACTCCTCGGGGAAATCCGCCGGGTCGATGGAAACGAGGTGGTTGGGAACGATGTCGGCAAACTTATCGAACCAGAATGCCGAGATGCGGTTGAGCACCTCTCCCTTAAACGGAATCTCGTCGGGAAGAATGAAGTCGAACGCAGAAATGCGGTCGGTGGCGACCATCAGCAGGTTTTCACCGGCATCGTAGATATCACGAACCTTGCCACGGGAATCCGGACGACGCTCCATCGTTGTCACGTGAGTCACTCCTTACCAAAATACGACAGTAATGCGGGTTCTTTCCCGCACGTTTTCGCAAACTCGGAGCGGCAGGGACGAAACCCCTCCTTCACCGAATAGCGAAAAGCTAGTGCTCCATTGTAGTAGATGCCGCGTCCGCCGTGTGCTCGCGAGGCAGATGAATCGTAAAAGTCGTACCCTTTCCAAGCTCCGACTCCACGGAAATGTAGCCATGATGGCGCTCGACGATCTGTTTAGTCACGGCGAGACCCACGCCCAGGCCACCCGCTTCGCGGGCGCGGCTGGCGTCGGCACGCCAAAAACGACCGAAGATGCGCGACAAATCATCCTTGGCGATACCGATGCCCGTATCCGAAACCGCGATATCGACGTGCTTGCGGTCACTGAGCACCGACACCACGACCCAACCCCCCTCGGGGGTATAGCGCATGGCGTTACTCAAAAGGTTGATGACGCATTGCGTGATCATGTCGGGATCTGCCTCGACAACGTCATCGTGGCCCTGCGTCTCATCCGCAAAGCGCAAGCGCAGGTCACGATCGGCAAACAGTCGCTCCTGGCCATTCACAATCGAACGCACAAACGGCACCATGTCCACCGGCTCCAGGTTGAGCGGCGCGGTACTGTTTTCCATGCGCGACAGGTCGAGCATCTGCTGCACCAGACGGGCCAGGCGGCGCGTCTCGGAAGCGACCGTCTCCAGATGCTCGTCGTCGGTGGGATACACACCGTCTTGCATGGCCTCGACCGTTGCAAGCATGGCCATGAGCGGCGTGCGCAGCTCATGAGCCACATCGGAAGTCAGGCGCTTCTCGTGCTTCATATCCTTTTCGAGTGAGGTGGCCATCTCGTCGAAGGTCTCTCCCAGCTGATCGATCTCATCATCGCCGCGCAAGCCCGTACGAGCGGACAGGTCTCCATCGCGGATCTGCTTGGCGGTGCTGGTAATACGATGAATCGGCTTGGTGAGCATGCGCGACACGAGTGATCCGATAACGACCGAGATGCAGACGGCCACAACCGCAGCAAGGGCCATGGCGTTAAAGGTCTTTTCTCTGAATGCTGAGTCTGCCTTGGTGAGCAGGGCATCGGAGCCAATCGCCCACAATTTGACCTGACCCACGTGCTCGCCGGAGGACGTCACGATCTCAACGTTGGCAACACCATTGGAATCGGTGGGAGCAGACGAGACCGGGCTGTGCGATGCCTTCTTTCCGCTCGTACCGTCGGTCGTCGCCTGATTTTCGCGCACATCGGCAGTAGCGCTTGCCGAGGGCCACGAGTCGTCGTAGACGATGACGCCCTTTTTATTGACGACCTGCATGCCAAGATCGTCGGACACCAAGCTCGATGTCGCGACCGCACGCAACTCCCCCGCGGTCCAATTGCCGTTTTCCTCGTACGACGTCGCAAGCTTTTCGGCTGCGGAATTGGCGATTTCGACAATATTGGAGCGCGTGTAATCCGTAAAAACCGTGCCCCATACAACGGAGACTACGCCCACCAGCACCAATACCGTCATGAGCGATGTCAGGGCAAAAGCCAGGGCCATACGCGAGGGATAGCTCATCGTTGGCCGTGAATCGGAACGAGGCGTGTTCCAACTAGCCTTGGAACCCGCCTCGTTCTCCTGCTTATGCTTTTGCCCGATTTCAAAGCGCGCAGGTGTCATATGTGATTTCCTTTATTTCTCGTCCGACTTATCGGTCTTGGTCGGAGCCTCGAAGCGGTAGCCGACACCGTGGACGGTGTAGAGCCACTTGGGCTTCTTGGGGTCGTCGCCCAGCTTGGCGCGAAGGTTCTTCACGTGGCTGTCGATGGTGCGCTCGTAACCCTCAAAGTCGTAGCCGAGCACCTTCTCGACCAGCTCCATGCGGTTGTAGACGCGGCCGGGGTGGCGGGCAAGCGTGGTGAGCAGCTTGAACTCGGAAGCCGTCAGGTCGACTTCCTTGCCCTCGACCAAAATCTTGTGGCCCGAGATGTCAATGACCAGATCGCCAAAGTCGAGCACCTCGACGGCCGGCTCATCGGCCTGGTGGGCACGGCGGAACAAGGCGCGTACGCGCGCGACAAGCTCGCGCGGCGAGAACGGCTTGATCAGGTAGTCGTCGGCACCGAGCTCGAGGCCGATAATACGGTCCTCGATCTCGCCCTTGGCCGTCAGCATAATGATGGGGACATCCGAGGTATCGCGAATGGTGCGGCAAACGCGCTCGCCGGGAATCTTAGGGAGCATGAGGTCGAGCACGACCAGGTCGAACTGATGCTTCTCGAACTCCTCGATAGCGGACTGGCCGTCGCCCACGCCCACAACCCAATAGCCCTCGCGCTCGAGATAGGCAGCGACAGCGTCACGGATTGCCTTCTCATCCTCGACCAGCAGAATCTTTTTTGCATCTGAAGCCATAACACGGCCCCCCTGTCTCAATTAGCTAAGAACAAGCTCATTTTAACGCACCTGAGCCCACCGGGTATCGCATGGGTACGATAGCTCGGCGGGCGGTACTCACAATTACAACGCGTTTATTCCCCTGTTGGCGCCTTTTTAACCCCTCTAAGCTTAAAGAGAGAATAGGCGTGCGGTGACCGTCTCGGGTACACCCTGGCTGTTGCGCACCGTGGCGTACGTAAGGAATGAGTCCGATTTTCCCGCCGTAGCTGGATAATCGCCATATTCCAAAGCGCGGTCGGGCGACAACAGCGAGCCATAGGTCTTGGCAGAGGTGTCGATGAGAAAATGCGATGCCTGTACCTTAACGAGATATTTATTCTTCTTGCCGGCAGCACATGCGAGCGGCTCGCGGGACAGAAAGAGGTATGGCCCTCCCTCATTACCGATATACGTGCCCATGTTGCCCAGGCTGCCCACGCCACTATAGGTCGCCTCGATAGAAAACACGAAGGTATCGCCCATATATACGGCCTCGAAAGGCGAGACTGACGAGGGAAGGACTAGCTGGGCACGTTTGGTGTTGTTGCCATCGGTCAGATCGATTGCCGTTATGCCGTAGTAGACGCCTTCGTCGTTGCGGACACGCGGCGAGATGGTCAAAATGCCGTCGCTCGCGCGCGGGGCCGATGCAAAGCGGCCCATCGATTTCCAAATTACCTCGGCCTTGGATTCATCAAGCGAGCGACGATAGCAAAACGAATCACTACTCGTTTTATTGCCGCCTGCCGAAGGCATTTTATACCAGATGACCGATGACCCGAACGCCGTAAACAGGGGCGGATCATAGTCCTTGCCACCTCGATCGAGCTCAGCCACGTCGCCAGAGAGCGAAGCGCCCGACAGATTTTGAGCGTAGAGCTTCCACGATGAATTGGCAAAGTTCATCTCAACCCACGCAAACACGCCATCGCCGGCACGGACATCGTAAAAAGCATATCCCGTGCCCTCGATAGGATCCTCGATTAATGTGGTAAGCGAGCCATCGCCCAGGTTGAGCACACCAAGCGTATTGGCATGCAGGGCAGAAGCAGGCGCCATCATCGCGGCGGCGTAGTCGCCATCGCAGTAGTACAGCAGCGTGCCCAGCGGCAGCGTCCACGACGCCGCCGGCTCAAGATCGATATCAACAGCTTCGTACTCATCAGTGATCGAGACAATCTTCGAATCGTCCTTGATAACCTGCGGCTCGCCGGCGGCATCGTCGCTGGTGCCCGTTTTTTTCGAGCAACCGGCAAGCACCGTGGCAGCGCCCGCGGCAGCACCGCCGAGCACAAAGCCACGGCGCGATATTCCATTCTTGATGTGGTCGGCGATACCCATTAGGCGATCTCGGCGCGAGCGGCCTCGATAGCGCGCGTAAGCTGATCGGCGCAAGAGGTCTTTTTCATACCGCAGGTATTACCGGCGAGAACCTCGATTACGCGATCGGCAGGAGCACCCTCGACTAACTTGGAGATTGCCTTGAGATTGCCGTCACAGCCGCCGGTAAACTCAACGCCCAGCACCTTGCTGCCATCGTCAGAGAGATTGAGGTGAATATTGCGAGAGCATACACCCTGCGGCTTGTAGTCAAAACTAATCATTGAGATCCCCTCTCAGAAAGAAATTTCAGACGTCTATTATCCCCGCCTGGGCCGACTTATTATCGCAAGCACCGATTCAACATCCTACGATGCATGGACTCGCGGGGGCAAGATTAGCAGTCCGCACCCTGTGCGTGGACCACGCGCTTCTCCCGATACATATCGTGGTCGGCGACACGATATACATCGGCCAGCGTATTTCCAGCCGTCTCGACGGTCGCCATGCCAATCGATGCGCTGACCGTCAGGGCCTCATCACTTACCGCGGCAAGACCGAGACGAAGATCCTGTTCCAGCCCGAGCGCAGACTCGTTGTCAGTATGGGGGCAAACCAGCAAAAACTCGTCGCCGCCAAGGCGCATCGGCAGATAATCCGCACCAGCCACCCGCCGCAGCACGGACGCCGTCCGTCGCAGCAGTTCATCCCCCATATCGTGACCATAGATGTCGTTGGTCCGCTTGAGATAATTGCAGTCCAACATAATCACGCTCACGGGCAAGTTCTCGTTTACCAGGCTATCTCCGCGCGATTCAAGATAGTTGCGGTTGCGAAGCCCCGTCAGTTTGTCTTGATATGACAGCTCCTCGGCATGCTTGACCATCGATATGTTGTGCGTCGCCACGACGACCGACTCCAGCCGGCCTTGCTCATCGCGATGCTGGGGGACAACCTGTAGCGAGTACCAAGCGCCTCGACAATCTCGCACCTCGGCAGCCAAGTACGGTACGCCCTCCATACGTTCACGAAGCGAACTTATATCTACGAGTCCCACAACCGCTTCGCGGCTTTCGGGGCTCACGATATCCCGGCAGACCGTGTCCATAAAGTCATATGCCTCGCTGTGCTCGGCAAATATCTTCGCTATCGCCGGCGACATATTGATCCCCTCGATCTCGAGGGTGTCGAGATGCAAAAGGAAGGTCGACTCATACGTGGAACTGATGGCATTGATGATGCCAAGCTGCTTGTCCTTTTCGGCCAAGTTGCGACGATCGGCAATACTACGTGCCAACAGCACCACGACCCAAAACGCAAGGCACACCAAGACGCCAGCGACAACAAATGTGATCCTGCCAGACATGACCTCAGATTTGGGATACAGCGCAAACAGGCGGTAGTCCTTGCATGCCGCACGTACGGCGTACCATTTGTCTCCTCGATATTCGATGCGCGTCAGGCCGTCGTCTTTCCACTCAACTCCTGCGCTGGTGAGGAGTCGGGCGAGCGACACGTCAGCATCGGCACTGTTGGACGAGACAATCTCCGCACCCTCCATAACAAGCACCGTGGGGCCCTGGTGGAAGGTGCTGTTCGAAAGCACGTCGGCTATGGTATATGAATAGTCGTCCGCTGTATCGGAAACAAATGAGCGGTATGCCAGGGCAACGCCGTCGCCATACGGGACAGCACAGACGGCAAAAACGACACCACGGCGCTCAACGACAGTTGAGTAGGACACTTTGGAACCATGATACATCGATACGACCGACGAACAGGCCAGCTCCTCTCGCCACAACATGAGCGGATCGCGACCATCGATGTCATAGTGGGCAGTCATATGGCCATCGGAGTCCATGACCATCAGCCCCGAAAGGTTCTCGGCATGGACAAATTGCTCGATAAGATCGTCGTTAACCTCAACGTGATCAGAGGACAGGAACGTCGCAAACGATTCGACCGCGGCGAGCAAATCGTGCGTCGCCTCGGTTTTTCTCCCCTGTTCGTAGCGGTCATATTTTTCGCAAGCGTTTTCCAAAAACACCATGGTTTCTTGGCCAAACCCAAGCGTTTTTTCAAGGCAGCGATGGGTTCCAACCGTATACAACAGGCCTAACAAGACGGCACTGACAATAACGCTGGCAGCTATGACGGTCAGAGTCTTTCGACTCAAGCGGTGCTCATCATTTGTCATTGATTTACTCCTTGCCCGCCCGTCGCCGCTCCTGTCTTGTAATTGCCCACAATACGGTCAATCGTGCCATCTCGATCCATGTCGAACAGCGCGGTATTGAGATCCTTTACGACCGATCCTTCATAGCTGTCATCAAACGCGACGCCCAGGTCAACCGTCATAACATTGTCGGCAAACACACGGTAAACGCCGGGATACTGAGCAACGAGTCGGTCAAGCGACTGGACATCCGCCATCCAGCAGTCAACGTACCCTTTGGCTAGAGCGGCTTTGCAGAGTTCGGCAGAGCCATATGATTTGATTTGAACGTCCGACGAGACCCCCAGATCCCCCGCAAGCAATCGGCGTTCACTCACCGAACCCGCAATCACCGCAATGGTCTTACTTCCATCGAGATGTGCCAAGGACTTGATGCCACTCGTTTTCTTGGCGGCAACCGAGACCGTCAGGGTTAGATACGGCTCGGTCCAGTAATACTTGTCCTCGCGATAACAAGGCGAATAATCACACCACAGGCAATCGATATCACCGTTTTTGAGCAGCCGGTCGCGATCGTTCCAGTCAATATCGACAAACTGTGACTTGAGCCCTGCACGCTCACACGCCTCGCGGGCGATATCAATATCGATACCGGCGTAATCGCCCGTGGTATCGACATACACATAGGGGTCGTTATCCGTAACGCCGATTTTGAGCACCGGGAGATCTCTGTCGGCTTCATTCGAGGAGGAAGAACTGCTTCGAACGGTATACGTCAGGGCGCCCGCACAGACGGCAACAAGGAGTATGAGCGTAAACGAGACGATGGTGGCCCGCTTGATGCGTCTGGGCACGTGCCCCCTTTCATCGAAACAGCAGTCGGAGTTCATTTTATTACCCGGGCGCATATGCGACAGTAAAAAAAGCGCCTCGCCCAAGACGGGCAAGGCGCCAAAGGTTGAAATGCATCCGCAAGCGGTCGAATTAGGTTAACCCTACTCGAAGCTCAGCTGCTCCAGACGATCAAAGACCGTGTCGATACGGGTGAGGAAGTCCCACGGATCAAAGATCTCGTCGAGCTTCTCCTGACTGACGGTG
The DNA here is from genome assembly GCA_937896835.1 of uncultured Collinsella sp. Taxonomy (GTDB): domain Bacteria; phylum Actinomycetota; class Coriobacteriia; order Coriobacteriales; family Coriobacteriaceae; genus Collinsella. The sequence goes on along the minus strand of CALBOJ010000133.1, from coordinate 45,093 downwards.
CAGCGCGGGTCGGCCTCGAGACGCTCCTTAAAGGTGGGGCCGGAGACACAATCCTGTACCTCATGCCAGGTTGCCATGGCGTTCTCCTGCACAATGGCGTACGCGTCCTCGCGGGTGATGCCCGTATCGACGAGGGCCAGCAGCACCTTGGAGGAGAAGATGAGGCCGCGGGTCTTATTGAGGTTGGCCATCATGCGGGCAGGGTACAGCTGCAGGCCGTCGATAACGCGGATGAGGCACTGGAACATGTGGTCGAGGGCGATGAAGCTGTCGGCCTGGGCGACACGCTCGGCAGAGGAGTGCGAAATGTCACGCTCGTGCCACAGGGCGACGTTATCGAAGGCAACCTGAGCGTTGGACTTCACGACGCGCGACAGACCGCAGACCTTCTCCATGGTGATCGGGTTGCGCTTGTGCGGCATGGCGGAGCTGCCCTTTTGACCCTTGCGGAACGGCTCCTCGGCCTCGAGGGTATCAGTCTTCTGCAGATTGCGAACCTCGGTAGCGATGCGCTCACAGGTGGCCGCGGTGGTGGCAAGAACGCCGGCGAGATAGGCGTGATGGTCGCGGCTGATAACTTGCGTGGACAGCGGGTCATGAACCAGGCCCAGGTGCTCGCAGACATACTCCTCGACAAACGGCTCGATGGAGCTGTACGTGCCGACAGCACCCGAGATGGCACCGAAGGCAACATTCTTGCGGGCGTCCTCAAGGCGATCCAGATCGCGCTTGAGTTCCCAGGCCCAAGAGCCGAACTTCATGCCGAAGGTCATCGGCTCGGCGTGGATGCCATGAGTGCGGCCGGCACAGAGCGTGTTGCGCTCCTCAAAGGCGCGACGCTTGCAAATCTCGCCGAGCTTCTTGACGTCCTCGATGATCAGGTCGCAGGCCTGGGTGAGCTGGTAGCACAGAGCCGTGTCGCCCAGATCGGAGCTGGTCATGCCATAGTGAACCCAGCGGCTGGGCTTGGGGTCGCCCTCGGGAACATCGGCGTCGATGTACTCCTTCATGTTGGTCAGGAAGGCGATGACGTCGTGGCGCGTGACCTCCTCGATCTCGTCGACCTTTGCCTTCTCAAAGTTAGCATGGTCGCGGATCCACTGGGCTTCGTCTTTAGAAATGCCGATCTTGCCGAGCTCCGCCTGGGCCTCACAGGCCAGGACCTCGATCTCCTGCCAAATGGCGTACTTGTTCTCGAGGGAGAAGATGTGTCCCATCTCCGGGCGGGTATAGCGATCGATCATAGCGGCTCCTTTTTGGTTATTGGCACGTTGGTCGTAACCCAACCATTGTACCGTGCGCAGGTGCAAGTATGGGCAGCAGGCATTAACCTAACATTTTGGAATTGGAGCGGGCAACGTAAATGGGCTGCGGTGTCACCGCAGCAAGCGGCAATAGTTCCGTGAACTAATGCAATTTCAGTCGCTATCTGCGAAGCTACATGCAAAATTACATTAGAAGGAGACGTACTGTTTGCCGTTTCCCCTGGCAGCTACCCTGCAAGGTCAATGGAAAGCGCAAACATTATATGCATTGAAATATATGAGCTCACAGCTGGTCTACAGTCTTATGTGCGACTGACTAATGTAGCGAGAGATATAATTACATTAGTTGCGGATTAAATTACATTATATGGAGTGTCATGATACGAAAACCGAGCGAAATGCCCTCCCTGCTTCTGCGCATCATTGCCGACGTCGAGACCGAGGTCGTCGAATACAAGGCAGCAAAGCAGAACTATGATTTCGAGGACATTGGCAAGTATTTCTCCGCCCTCAGCAATGAGGCCAATTTGCGCAAGGCAGAGTGTGGATGGCTTTTCTTTGGCATTTCAAACGACCGCCAAATAAAGGGGACCGCTTACCGTAAAGAATCCCAAACGCCAAGCGTCGGCCTGCGACGCCTAAAGCACGAGATCGCCCAATACACAAATAACGGCATGACTTTCGAAGAGATTTACGAGCTTGAGGTTGATGGCAAGAGAGTCATTGCTTTCCAGATACCGGCCGGCAGCTTCGCAACGCCAACGACTTGGCACGGAATCCCCTGGTCACGTGAGAATGAATCCCTCGTAGAGATGCCCAAGTTCAAACTCGACGCCATCTATGGACAGAGTCGACCCGACTGGTCGCGTCAGATTGCCTACGAGGCAAACCTCGATGACCTTGATCCAGAGGCAGTTAGCTTTGCGTGCTCCAAATTCGTCGAAAAGTTCGGAGAAAGCCAGCCAGCCATTCGTAGCCTCGATGAAGAATCCATCCTCAGCAAGATGGCGCTTGTAATCCACGGCCACGTGAGCAATGCGGCGCTCGTTCTTCTGGGCAAACCGGAATCGAGCGTCTTTCTGGGTGGTATCGAGCCGCGCATCACTTGGACGCTCTACGCGAGCGACGGCTCCACTATGGCCTATGAGCACTTTGAGCCGCCCTTCATTCTGCAGGTCGATCGTATCCTGGGAAAGATAAGAAACGAAAAATATCGCTTCTTCGACCGTGAAGAGACGCTGTTTCCCACCGAAGCGCATCGTTACAGTCCCGAAGTCATTCGAGAACTTCTCCATAACGCCATAGCACATCAAGATTTCAGGATGTCCGGGAAGATCAACATTCTCGAGTATGAGGACAAACTTGTATTCAAGAACGAGGGTGCCTTTATCCCCGGGACGATAGAGAATGCGCTCGCGAGCGGTTACAAGCCGCCGTACTATCGTAATCCTCTGCTTTCAAGTGCCATGAACAAGACGGGCATGATGGACCGCAACGCCATAGGCATTCGCAACGTCTTCGATATTCAGCGTAACCGCCTGCTACCAATGCCCACCTACGATCTATCTGAGGTTGGACGCGTTGCCGTGACGCTGTACGGTACGGTACTCAACGAGGACTATTCTCGACTTCTCGCAAGCAATCGAAATCTTGATTTGGCGACAGTGTTGCTGTTGGACCTCGTTCAGAAGGGGTTGCCCGTCACAAAAGAACAGTCGCGCCTACTTCATGAACAGGGCCTCGTTAGAGGTCGTTACCCCAAGCTGACGGTCTCAGCCGAGGTGGCAGCAGTCACCGGCACCCACAGTGAGTATGTGCGAAACAAGGGCGTAGACAACAGTGTCTTCAAGGAACTGATTTTGGAACTCCTGCGCGTGCGCCCATGTTCAAGAGCGGAGATTATCGCGGGGCTGGATCATGCCTTGCCGGCAGACCTTACGGCAAAGCAAAAAGGCGACCATGTAAGCTATCTGCTCCAAAGCCTACGGAAAGCTGGTCACATCACCAACGCTGGAAGCACTTCGGCTGCCGAGTGGCACATAGTCGAGTGATAGGGCTCGCGATTTCGATACTGCCAACCAAGCACATTCCAAGCCAAGTGCGCAACTAGCCCAGAATGTGCCTGACTGCCAGTCGTGATAGGACACATCCTTCGTCGCCTGGCATCGCACAGCGTCAGGCAGCAGCGCATATGGTTGATCCAACTGAAGTCGACACCCAATCGGGCATTGCGACCTCGCGAGACGGCAATCTCATACAACAAAAATAGCTCCCTGCCACTCCATGCATGAGCGGCAGGGAGCGCTCATGGCGGACCATTTCTCAAGTTCCACCTTCCTCAACCGTAAAAACGCCCAACGTCTTAGAGGCCGTTTTTACATTTGTTGGCTTCTGTTTCTTTAATTAAAAATCATCCTTTACCTGCTGATTCGCGATATTTTGCTTGTCTAAATCTAGGTATAGACCTATACTAATTTCTATTATGGCTAAGCTATGTCCTTGGGAGGTGCCATGCCGTCAGAAGCTCAGAAGCGAGCCGATCGTAAGTACAAGCACGACAAGACCCAGCAGTTCTGCCTGCGGTTCTATCCCGCCGAAGAGGAGATTTGGTCATTCCTCTCCGCGCAGGAGAACAAGCAGGGATTTCTTAAAGATTTGATTAGCCGCGAGATGGGCGCCGCATCGGGCGGCCCCGCACGCGTTGACACCAACACCAAAGTTGGAAGGACGGAATCGTAATGTCGCAAGTGAGCAAGACTTCGGTCATCCAGCCGGAGACTATACTGGACTTCATCGACGGCGTGACGCAGCGCAGGGACACCCCCGAGGAGCGAGTGCGCCAGGAAATCCTAAAGTCCCTCGTGCGTGAGTACGGTTACAAGAAGGAGCAGATCGGGGTCGAGGAGTCGATCAAGTTCGGCAGCAGCCGAAAAGCGGTCGACGTCGCCATCTGGGAGCCAGGAAAAGCGCACACCCAGGAAAACATCCACATCATCGTCGAGTGCAAAGACCCCAAGACCAAGGCCAAAGGCAAAAAAGACGGCGTAGATCAAATGCACTCCTATGCGTCTGCCTGCATGAACTCGACCTATGGCATGTGGACCAACGGCGACGAGTTGCTTACCTTCCGTTACGTGGTGGACGATGCCGGCAAGCGCGGCCCCGAGGCCGTGCCCGATCTGCCACATGCTGGTGGCGAGGTACCCGACGACGCGCCGCGCTTCGACCAGTTGCGCCCCGCCGCCAGTGACTCGCTGCTGTACTCGTTCCGCCGCTGTCACAACTACATCGCCGGTAACCAAGGCATCCAAAAGGCCGAGGCATTCCTTGAACTGCTCAAGATCATCTTCTGCAAAATCCAGGACGAGCGCGACTCCGAGACACCAACGTTCTACATCACGCCGACCGAGCGCCAGGGCGCCGCGGGTAAGAAGAAGTGCCGCAAGCGCATCGAGGCACTCTTTGGAAACGTCAAGCAGTCGTACGAGACCATCTTCAAGGCCGACGAGCACATCGCATTAACCGACGATGTGCTCGCCTACATCGTGGCACAGCTGCAAATGTATTCCCTGCTCGAGAGCGACGTGGACGTTAAGGGCCACGCGTACGAGACAATCGTGGGCTCCAACCTGCGTGGTGACAAGGGCCAGTTCTTCACGCCGCGCAACATGTGCCACATGATGGTGCGGATGGTCGACCCGTCCGAAAACGACGTCATCCTCGACCCCGCCATGGGCACCTGCGGCTTTTTGGTCACGGCCATGAATTACGTGCTTGAGAAGATCAGAGACTCCGTCGAGGTGAGCGGGCGCAGCAAAGCAGCCAAGCAAGAGGCTCTGATCGCGCGCAAGCGCGAGTTCCTGTCCAAGCATATCGTGGGCATCGACTTTGATCCCATCCTAGTGCGTGCTTCCAAAATGAATATGGTTATGAACAACGACGGCACGGGACAGCTGTTCCACGCCAACTCGCTCGAGCCGTTCTCGGGCTTTGAACCCAAGCTGCAAAAGGCGCTGCGCCTGGACGCCGCCGACGTTGCGGCAAATAAGGCGCTGCAGCCGGGGCACGGCGTTACGGCGATTATGACCAACCCACCTTTTGGCTCCAAAATTCCTATCGAAGACCCGGCGATTCTGGAATCCTTCGACCTTGGACACACCTGGTCGTGGTCCGAGGAAGATGCCGAGTGGAGCATGGAACCCAAGCTCTTCTCATCTCAGCCGCCCGAGATCCTCTTCATCGAGCGGTGTATCCGCCTGCTTGAGCCCGGCGTGGGTGTGGCGGCGCTCGTCATTCCCAACGGCATCCTGGGCAACCCGGGTCTGGGCTACGTGCGCCAGTGGATTTTGCGCCATGCGCAGATCCTGGGTTCGGTAGACATGCACCCGGATGCGTTCCAACCCAACGTGGGCGTGCAGACATCCGTCCTTGTGCTGAGACGCTGGGACAGTGAGGAAGAGGCATACTGCAAGGACGGTACCTTCCAGGATTACAAGATATTTATGGCCATCTGTGACCACGTAGGGCACGACAAGCGTGGTCAGACCACCTATGTACGCGACGATGACGGCTACCCCATTGTGCAGGAGCAGACCACCGCGGTGACGGGCAACGTGGGCTCCGAAGAGGAGAGCAGCCACACCTCGAAGGAGCGCGTGGTGGACGACGAGACGATGGCGATCGCCGGCGCCTTCTTTGAATGGAGGCGAGACCAATGACGATCGCGCCTTTGGTGAAGAGCGTCCGACTTTCCACCGTGCTGGGCGGCGACGTGAGGCTCGAGGCGTCAACCTACCTGCGCGACGGGTACGGCTTCGTACGCCTTGCCAACCAGTGCGACAACCACAAAAGGCTCGGTGACCTTGCCGACATTTGGCAGCCGAGCAGACTGACGGGGTATACCGTGCCGGAAGGCAAAGGGCTACCCTTCTTTACCGCCGGCCAGGTGTTCGAGGACTTTCCCCGAGTGAGGAAGTGGCTCGCCACGCCTTTCATACCCCAGGCTGATTCTAGATTCGTCAAGCAGGATTGGCTGCTGCTTTCGCGCTCGGGCGTGGTGGGCAACGTTACCGCCGTGTACCCGCATCACCTGAACAAGGTCATCACGGACGACCTGTTGCGCATCGAGCCGAAGGACCAAGACGAGTACGGCTGGCTCTACGCGTATATGAAGACGGACTTCTTCAAGCAGATCGCACGAGCGTCTCAGTACGGTCACATGATCAAGCACATCGAGGTGGCCCACGCCAACGAGTTTCCGGTCATCATGCCCGATGCGGCCACGCGCAAAGCCATCGGCGACAAAGCTGCCGAGGCTGTGCGCCTGCGCGGCGAGGCCTGGAAGCTGCGGAACGAGGCGTTTAAGCTGTTGGAGAAGGAGGTCGGTATTGCTTGTGAGGCAGAAAGTCCTGCAGGAATATGCGTGGTGAGTTTATCCAAAGTTATTGACAACAGATCGCGCCTTGATGCTGACAGTTATGCCGGCTCCATAAGCGCCGTAGACTCATTGGTTGACGTAATGGAGTATGCGCCACTTGCTGAACTTGTAGAGGACGTCGAAGAGCTTCCTCGCTTCAAGCGATTTTATGGCGATTCCAACGTTCCCTTTGTGGGTGTGTCCGAGGTCTTTGACGTAAACACTCAACCGACAAAATTTGTTTACGCCAAGCTCATTAAAAACTGGGAGCGTTACATCCTAAAGCCGGGAACTCTCGTCATGGCATGTTCTGGTCAAAAGTACGGCATCCTAGGACGAGCTCTTTTGCTCACGGAGAATCATGAGGGAATGTTTGGCAGCAACCATCTGCTGAGAATCTATCCCGACGTTACAAAGATTCGAACTGGCTACCTGCTTGCTTTTCTGAACAGTCCCACCGTTGGCAGGCCGTCGGTCGTTCGTTGCGCATACGGAACTTCGGTGCCTCAACTTAGCCCTATCGATATCAAAAAAATTCGCGTTCCCCGTCTTGGCGCGGACGTCGAATCTGCCATCGCCGACCTTATGGACAGAAGTGTGAGAACCTCGGCCAAGGCTGACCGACTTGAGAACGAGGCGACAAGGCTAGCGCAGGAGCAGATCGATATCGCCGTCGGAGAGATCGCCTCAGACACCTAAGAGGTCTATCGAATGATCGGCATCCTGTACCTTGTCGGGCTCGAGTCCCGGTCCTTTGCAGAAAAAAGCACGGCACCGGAACGGTGTCGTGCTTTTACTTTTTCTGGAGCGGGCAACGGGACTCGAACCCGCGAGTGTCAGCTTGGGAAGCTGATGCCTTACCACTTGGCGATGCCCGCTTGTGTGTTGGCTAGTATAACGCGGTTGTCTTGTTCGATACAAGGGTGGCGATGCTTGTTTTAGCTGTGGAGATTCGTTTGAAAATCGCATCAATTGTGGAGACGAGGACCTTTGGCCTCCTGTTCTCCTTATCTTCTACCTGCGCTTTTGCCTGATTGTTGTATTTGAGCTCAATTTGTCAGGAATTGGGCAAGCTTTTGGTCAGGCTCCGGTACTTACCCGCATGAACCTCGGGGGTAGCCTCATCCTACGCGTCGCAACCTCCCCATGCGGCGCACGAGGGATAAGGAGCAGCCATGTCCAACGCACCCACGCACTCTGTCCACAGCGCAATCGCAACAGGTCCGCTGCTCCTGCTCCTCTTCCTGCTTTTCGGCTGTCTGGCACCGGGAGCCGCATTTGCCGTCGATGGCTACGACCAGCTCGGCTTCCGCACTATTAGCGATGATTGTGGGCCCTTCTTCATCGGCAAGTATGAAGCTCAAGACGCCTCGATTGCCTACTGCATGAACCAGGAGCGCCCCGGCCCCACCAAGCCGGGCGGCCCATGGCTCAACTTTGATCAAGGCTGGGTGTGGCTCGACGACGAGTTCGCGGCAATCGTTTGTCACGGATATCCTACCGCCACGTCGTTTGGCGGTTACCATCTTTCACCCGATCGCGCCCGCGCCGCCACCCAGCTTGCCGTATGGATGCTCAACGGCACTACCCATGTCGACGGCACCTACTCCTACACGACCGCTCAGGGCAAAACCAAGAGCGGGCACTTTACCGCCGACAATGAAGTCGTGGCGGCTGCGCGGTGGCTCCACGACAGCGCAAAATCAGGAAGCATCAAAGCCGCTCCGCACCGCGCGCGGCGCTATATAGGAACCGTATCGGGCGGCAGCAAACGTCAAGACATGCTCTATGTACTGCCGGCGGTCTCTGTTTCCTTCCAAAAGCAGTCTGCAAACGCTGCCATTACCAGCGGAAACAATACTTATCAGTTTGACGGGGCAACATTCGATGTTTTTGAGAGCGCCAGCGGCGCGCGTGTCGGCACCGTCCAGATGGACAGCAACGGTCGAGCGCAGGCAACACTCCTACCCAACACGGCATACTACCTAGTTGAGACAACAGCGCCAGCTGGTTATATCTCCCTGCACGATCGCATTGCCTTTACCACGACGAATAACGGCGGATACGTCACCATTGATGAACAACCCGGCACCATTACCTTGCGCATTGTAAAGCTCGACGCCGCAACGAATGCAGGCCCCCAAGTTGGAGCTTCGCTCGCAGGAGCAGAATTCGTGTGCGTATCGCAATCAACCCCTGGATGGACACAAACTCTCAGGACCGATGAAAGCGGTCGAGCTACCCTCACCGATGTCCCCCTGGGAACCTTTACCATCTATGAATCGAAGGCGCCCGAGGGCTATTTGCCCTCCGGTGACAGTTGGTCTTACACCGTTGGAGCCGACCAACTCGGCGATTCAGGCGTGGTCGAGATCGAATCTCGCGTTTCCAATATCCCCATTGCGTTTGACCTTGAGATTTCCAAATTCAAGGACTACGGCAATAGCGATCAATCCGGCCTGGAACAGCCGGCAGGAGATGTTGTCTTTGAGGTTGTCAGTAACAGCTCTCAGCAGGTTGTTGGCACACTGACTACAAACATCTATGGCTTTGCCTCCACCAAAGACCAGCCCGAAGCATGGTTCGGCACAGGCAAGCGACCAGCCGGTGTCCACGGAGCCGTCCCATACGACCGCGCCGGCTACACGGTTCGTGAGGTTCCGGAAACCGTCCCCGAGGGTTTTAAACGTGCGGGGGAATGGACCGTCGAGGCCAATCAGATTTCCGACGGCGCCGAGCTTCAATATATCGTGGACAACCACGCCCTGTCGACGCATCTCCAGATTGTAAAACGCGATGCCCAAACAGGCGCCTCTGTTCCCCTAGCCGGATTCACCTTCCAACTCCTCGACAGCAATCACAAACCTGTCTCACAAACATGCTGGTATCCAGCATATAACGTAATGGACACCTTTACGACTGACGCGACCGGCACCGTCACACTGCCCGAATCGCTCATGCCGGGCACCTATTATGTACGCGAAACCTCGGCCAAAGAGCCCTATCTTGTCGGCGGAGAGATCGAGGTAAACATACCCGCCGATATAAACCTAACGCCCGTTGCAATCGTCTCGTATTATGACCGCGCCGCGACCGGAAACATCAGGATCGTTAAAACCGATGCCGTAGACGGCAGCAGCCTCGCGGGCGCCATCTTTGAGATCCGTGCCTCAGGTGATATCGTGCGCCCCGACGGTAGCATTGCCGCGCTCGACGGTGAGACTGTCGCTACCGTCACGACGGATGAAACTGGAGAAGCACGCGCGGACGACCTCCCGCTGGGATCTGGCACCGCACGCTACGAGGTTGTCGAGACTCAAGCGCCGACCGGCTTCTTACTCGACCGGACGCACCATATCGTCGACCTTACCTATGCCGACCAGAAAACACCCGTTGTGGAAGCACGGCTTAACGTATCCGACGATTACACCAAGGTTGATATCTCCAAGGTCGATGCAAGCGGAGAGCAGGAAGTGAAAGGCGCACAGCTCACCTTATATGGTCCCGATAAAACCGAAATAGACTCCTGGACCTCATCCGACAAGCCGCACCGCATCGAACATCTTGCACCCGGCACCTACTCGTTGCGCGAAACGATGTCTCCGCGGACCTATGACCTTGCCGAGGAGATAACGTTTGAAATAAAGGATACGGGAGAAGTCCAATCCGTCGCGATGAAGGATGCGCCCATCGAGATCAAAGGACAGGTCGACAAGCGTCAGGAACTTGTCCAACCTATCGGGAAGGGTCTGTTGGCTAACGGCGATGGAAAAAACCGCGCCGCGATGCAAACCAATACGGACGGACTTTTCTCCTATACCATCGATGCTCGAAACGATTCCGCTACTTGGGTTGATGAGTTTACGATTACCGATGATCTTGAGTGCGCCGAGGACGATACGGCGAGATTCGTCTCAATCGAAACCCCCGTCGCCATCGGCGACCTCAACGGTCTGTGCAACGTGTGGTATCGCACGACGCCGTTGGACTCGACAGACGTCGATGAGCCGGCAAACGCGACGCTTGACGATGGGCACGAAAATCCTTGGCTTGAGTCCGACGAAGTAAAAGAGAGTCTGGGTGAAGATTGCCGCCTCGTCGATTACGACGGCTGGCACCTCTGGAAGGCGGATGTCTCGACCACGGAATCCGCCACACTCGAGGCGAAAGAACTCGACCTTGCATCCAATACCGTCGTAACGGGCATTCGCATTGAATACGGTGCGGTAGCCGCCGACTTTACGACTCGAAGCGATACGGATTCTTGGACCCGCGATGATCTCAAAGATGAGCACGACGACCTTGACGATGCCAAAGCAATCCTTGGCACAGATGCTCGGGGCGCAGTCGTGCACATGCAGGCAACGTCGGCTTATACACCCCAAACTGCACTCACCAACAGCGCACGCGTCGATCTTTGCCGCAACGGCGGCGGCGATAAACTTGAGTCACATGACGAGGACAGTGTCATTCAACGCTGTACCCTACCGCAGGACCTACCGGCAACAGGATCAGCCCCCATCGCCGCTTGCATCACCGCGCTCCTGACCTCGGGTGCCGCAGCCCTATGGTTCGCTCGCCTTAGGTCAATCCCAAAGAAGCGCTAGCGCGATGAAAAAGCGGGGGAGCCAGTCCCCCGGCTCGCCCGCTTTCAATCATTTAAATCGCCGTATCTACTCTGCAGACGAAGATCCACCATCAACGATTGCCTGCTCGGACTCAGGAATCCCATCGGCACCCGTGCTCTGTTCTTGCTCCACCTCTTCGCTGATTGCGGAGGCGGGGGTCGAGCCCTTCGCGCCCACGATATAGGCGGCTCCAAACCCCAACGCAATGGCAATCAAGGTCAAAATCACGTAGACAGGCCAATGGCGCTTAATATACGAAAACACGTTGACTCCTTAGAGCTCCGTCTACGAACGGCGGATAACCTCGGTCACGACCTCGGATACCGTGGCAATGTTCGTCGGGTTGACATTGTGGGGCAGGTCGTCCTCGGTACGAGCGCAAGCCAGACGCGTGCCGTCCACGCCGGCGATGGTGAGGGCTCGGCGGCTCGCCTCGAGCGCGGCGTAGGCATCGGTCTTGGCATAGGGCATCTCGAGCGCGCCACAATCGACATGGAACGACTTGCACACCTTGCTGACCAGGTTCATGATGCGGCGATCGCCCTTGAGCAGCTGCTGTTCGCCCTCAACCGTCACCACCGAAAGCCTACCGGCGCCGACGGATTCAAGATTGATGAAGAAGACGCCGCGGAGCTTATCGCGATGCGAAGCCAAGAAGGCCTTCATACCGGCGCCATCACAATCCGAGGCGCCCGTTGCCACAAACCAGATATCGTGACCGAGCAGCTCATCGTCGCCCATAGAGGCGACAGCCGAGAGCATATCTTCGGAAGAAGCGCCGTCGGAAGACGTAGCGCCGCCCTTCCAGCCATCGTTATCGTCCTCGAAATTATCCCACGAACCGATGCCGCGACCGGACTTCTTGGCATCGTAATCGTCTTCGACGCCCAGCCAGTCACTCATGCTGTCCTGTTCGTTTTTCTTTTTACGACCGAACAGGCCGCCCAGGCCGCGCTTGCGAGACTTGGGTGCCGCAGGGGCGGGAGCCGAAATGGTCTCGATCGGCTGTGCGCCCGACGCAACGGGCATAGGAGGCGCAACGGGTGCCGATGTGGGTTCGGGACCCTGGGCGGTAGCAAAGGGGTCGTTGACCTGTGCGGAGGGATCGGGAAGGTCGAACAGCGACGTGCGAGACGCAACGTTTGTCTGCTTCATCGACGGCAGCGACGGATCGGGGACCGAAGCCAGCGGAGACGAGGAGGGTGCAGGCGACGGTGCCGACGCCGGATCGGGAACATTCATCTGCGGACGCGGCGATGCTTGGGAGGAAATCTGGGCCATAAGGGAATCGACCGTTTCGTCCTGGGTGGGAGCGACATTGGCAACCGTGGCACCGGAACCACTCGGGGTCGGCATGGTGAAAATCTGCGTGGAGTAAGGCCTCGACTCATCCGTCTCGGGAGTCTCGGAAACCGCAGGCACCTCCTCCTGCTCGACCTCGGCCGAATCACCTTGATCGGCTGCCGCGTATTGCTCTTCGTCAGAGTTGACCTCGACGGACTCGTCCTCGGCAACATCCTGAATTTCGGCAGCATCAATGGGCTCGTCATCGTCTGCCGCGTCGCCCTGCTCATCGGAAACAGGAAGGGGCTCGGCAATCGCGGTGCCTTGCTTTTCAAACGTTATCGTGGAATCGAACTGCGCGGCATCAAACGACATGGTGCTATCGACGTGCTGCTGAGCCTCGAAAGACGTCGTCGCCTCAACAACATCCGTGGACGCCGGTTGCTGGGACTCAAAGGACGTTGTAGCTTCGGCAGCGTCGACGGGCACGGACTGCATAGCCTCGTTCTGCTCGAGCTCTTGCGCCGCGCGCTCACGTGCCGCCTCGGCTGCCTGCTGCTGAGCGATAGCCTCCTGCTCGGCAGCCTCGCGTGCGGCAGCGCGCTTCTCCTCGAAATCGTCGACAAATTTCTTGCCCTTTGCAAGCGCACCCTTAAAGAAGTTGGAAGCACTGGCGCCAATCGAAGAGAACGCGGATGCAATATCGGCATGGGGCGTTGCCGCGGGAATCTCGGCCGAAAAATCAGTATCGCTCTCGTAAGACACGCGCCTCGGCTGTTCAACGTAATCGTCGTCAGGCTCGTCCGCAACGTCTTGCGCCGGCGCGGCGGGGGCCAAAATGTCCAGTCCTGCCGCGGGATCGATCGCGGACACCGCCTCGGGCTCGGCAACGCCCGCCGTCACCGCGGCAGACTCATCATCCACGGTGACGGCGGGCGCAGATGCAGTCACGACGGGGGCAGGCTCGGGCTCAAACGTCGGCTCCTCGCCCTCCTCGTAATCGAGCGTGCAGGACTCGGGAAGCATCCCGAGCGCACGGATGGCATCCGAACCAAAGCGGATGTTGCCGGCGGCATTGCGATAGAGCTTGGGCTCGGGCTCGGCCGCGACAGGCTCCTCCGCCGGCTCGGCAGCGGAAACCTCGTCATTGAACTCTTCGGCCTGGACAGCCTGATTCTGATCCTCGGGCACGATGGCGCCAATCAGCGTCTCGTCGGCAGACGCACCCTCAAAGCCCTCGATCTGCTCGTCGAAAGCCTCGCCCTGTTCGGGCTCGGTCTGAGCGTCGGGAGCAATCGGCTGACCGAACTCGTCCTCGGCGTAGGTAGGCTCTTCATACTCGATGGTGTTGCCGTAGTCGTTTTGCTGTTGGGCCGCGGCATACTCCGCTGCTGCGCGCGCCATCTCCTCGGCACGACGCTTCTGCTCCCCAAAATAGGTATCGAACGGAACATCGTCGGGAAACTCGTTTTCGCCCTGGAAGGGAGCAACGTTGTCCATAACGCCGAGCATAGCGGCGACAGAAGACTTGTTGCACACTGCGCCGGACGTATAGGGAAGCACAAAACGGTTAGAAATGATGTTTGCCGCGTTGGCGAGCGCAACGAGGGAAGCGAGGATCGCGACAATCCACAGCAGAACCTTGAGCGCGCCGGGGAGCGGCAGGATACGCAAGATGGCAACGGCAGCAGGGGCAACCGTGGCAACGGGCAACAGCTTGGCGATGAGCGCACGATACGAAGCATAGGGCTCGCGGGCGAGCAGCTCAGCACGGGGAGAGTCGTAGTGTGCGACAACGACCACCGGGCGGTTGCGCGGAGACGCGAGCGGGCCCGAGGCCTTGTGGTAGGCGATGACATTTTGGCTCACGCCCGTCTTGCCCAGGCGCGAAACCACGGGATGGCCCGTGCGCTCGAGCACGTAAAGAACGGCACCGACAATGGCCAGCAAGGTGCCGACCAAGCCGATGCCGCCGCCGATGCCCATCAGCAGGGCGCCGGCAAACGCAAGAATACCGGTAACGGCAAATGCCAACCTGCTGGGCGCCGGGGCATTGAACTCCTGAACCTCGGGATCAAAGCCGTGGTTGCGGAAGATCTGAGCGATATCCTCGGCAGCCAAGCGCTCTTCTTCGCTGCATGCCGGCGTAATGCCGGTGTTCTGCAGCAGGTGGTTAATATAGTTCTGGGTGTTCGCCATGTGCGCTCCACATCCATAATCCGACAAATAGGCCCAATGCATGCACATTAGAACCGTATATAGTCGAAAGTATACCCCGAGCGAGCGCAAACGACCGAATTCGGGCCATCTTAACGCCCCGAGCGGACAAGGATATAGCCTAATCTCCATATCGGACTAAAATCATGGCAGCAAACCACCTTCTCATGCGAGGACTCTATGACGGCAAGCGACGCGACCGCGACAATTAAAAAGGGGAATTCGGAGCCCAGTTTCGATAAAACGGCTCAGCGCATCCTCAATCTTTTCTTTGTGCTCAACAGCTCCCCCGAACCGCTGACGACCGAGCAGATCGTCTTGGATTCTGACCTGGGATATGGCTCGGGCAATATCGACTCGGATAAGCGCAAGTTTCGGCGCGATCGTGACAAACTGCTCGAACGCGGCATCTTAATCAAGGAGGTTCGCCCCGCCGGCGCGCAGGAGACCGAGGAAAGCTCATGGACAATCGACCGCGAGCACACGTTTGCGGCAGGCGGCCTCATCACCGCAGACGACGCCGATATCCTGCTCAACGCTATCGACCAGACAATAGCGGCCGGCTCATCCACTTTTGCCGCGCCGCTTGCCGATATTCGTTCCAAGATTGCCTACCTCACCGGCAGGACGACGGCGGACGAAGCACCGATCCGCCGCTCTCCCACCGTCGATGCGGTATGGAGCGCCTTTGCCGAGCGATGCGCACTGCGATTTTTATATCAGAACGGACGCGGTGAGCAGAAAGAGCGTACCGTCTGCGTCTACGGCATGTTCGAGCGCGAGGGCGTTGCGTACTTCTGCGGCCTCGACAATGCCACCGACGACATCAGGACATTCCGCTGCGACCGTATCGTTCGCGCTTGGCGTCCTTCGAAGGCCTACGCCATCCCTGCAGACTTCAATCTCAACGACTACCTGTTCTTTGAATTCGATTTTGCCGACCGCCCGCCCGTTGCGGCTACGTTCTCGTTCGCCCCGCAGACGCAGATCGATATGATCAACGGCCTCACGCGCGGGCGAGGTGAGCTCGCACACACCGATTCGGGATGGACTTGGACCGTTGACGTGCGCGATCTTGAAGCCGCCGCCTCATTTTGCATGGCCCACGCCATGGACGGCATGAGGCCCATGGCCCCCAAATCGCTCAAGCAGGCGTGGAACCACCTCATTGAAAGGACGGTGCACGAGCATGCCCGTGCGTAAACTCACCAGCGAGCAGAGGCTCTCGCGCGCCATCGACATCATGGAGGCCCTCTACGCCGCCGGCGAGAGCGGCATGACACGAACCGAGATTTGCAGTCGCTTTGACATCACGGGGGCGTCGCTCGACGAGATTCTCGAGATCGTCTCGACGCTCGCGGACCGAGAATCGGGTGCGCGTATCATCTGCGAATGCCACGGCGAGCGCGTGGTCCTCACCGGTGACGCCGGGCGTGTACTACCGCTGCGCCTGAGTGCCGCCGAGGGCGCTGTGCTCAACCACGAACTTGAATCGTTGGGGATCGAGCCCCAGGCGGCGGCTCGAATTCGACATGCTCTTCTACCCGAAGAGCTCGGCTATAACCAGCACGTCTTTGACACCGTCAACCACGGGTCGCACTGGCAGCAGCTGAGCTGCGCCATTCAGGACGGCGTTCGCTGTCGTATCTCGTATCGCTCGATGGACGATGCGCGGCCACGCGAGCGCCTGGTCGACCCCTTGCGCATTACGGCAAACGGCGACCAAACATATCTGATTGCCTGGGACATCGCGGTCGATGAGCAGCGCACCTATCGCATGGATAAAATCGAGGGACTCGCCTTGACGGAAGACTCCGTCGTGCCTCACGCACCGGACGTCGCATCCCTCCACGATTCCCTTGCCCGGACGCAGCGTAGCGCAAAGCTCTTGATGCCATTCGATATGGCGGAGCATCTGGACTGGGCCGGCATCACCCTCATCGAGCGCAGCGGGGCAGACATGGCAACGGTAACCGTGCATTACGGCTCCGAGCGTTGGCTACTGAGCCAGATAATCGCAGCGGGCGGAGCCATCCGCATCTTGGATGACCCCACCCTGTCAAAGCGTCTGTGCGATATGGCAAAAACTCTCGTCTGTCCGCTTTAGCGCCGCCGCTCGTGGCGTGCGCGCCACAGCTGTAGATAGTGCCCGATCTGCGCCGATTCGATGCGCTGGTAGGAGCTCGTGGGCAGCGACGTTAAGAACTTCTTTCCGTAGCCCTTCGTCACCAGGCGCGGGTCGGCCAGAATCAGCACGCCGCAATCGGTCGACGAGCGGATAAGGCGGCCGGCCGCCTGCTTGACCTCGAGCACTGCCTCAGGCAGCGAATAGCGCGCCCAAGCGCGGTCTTCGCGCAGGTTGCGCTCGCACGAGAGCGGGTCCGTGGGGCTCGAGAACGGCAGCTTGGGAATGATGACGCAGCGCAGCGTCTCGCCGCTGGCGTCAAACCCCTCCCAGAAGGCCTTAAGCGCAAAAAGCGATGAGGTTGGCTCGTTGATAAACCGGTCGCGCAGGCGACGAGGAGATGAGTTGCGCTGCTGGCAGTTGAGTTCCAGGCCCGCACGAGCCATCTTGGGCTCGACGCGATCGTACAGCTCCTCCATGTCACGCCTGTTGGTGAACAGCGTGAGCACCGAGCCGCCCATGGCAAGATGAGCGTCGACCAGCACGCGCTCGAGCGCCGTAAGATAGCTCTCACGATCGCGCGGATCGGGGATATCGCCCGCAACGACTACAGCCATGTTCGAATCGAAGTCGTAGCTCGAGTCCAAGTGCAGCGATGAGGATGTTGAAGCACCGATGCGATCGAGGCCGACCGCATGGTTAAAGTGTTCAAAGCTTTTGGACACCGTCATGGTCGCCGAGGCAAAGATAGCCGTGTGAACCTCGGGCAGCCACTCGGTTGCCAAGGCCTCGCCAATATCGATGCGCTCCGCGGTCATCGACTCGCCGCCGGCACGCAGCCTGCGATTGACCTGCAGCGAATACACGTAGTGTTCATCGGTGCCGTCAATGATGAGCTTGAGGTTCTCGGCCAGCTCGTGCAGGCGGCGCGAGATATCACCCAGGTCGACAACAACCTCGGGCTTGTCGGCGGCGACGGCTTGTACCAGCGCGTCGACGCTCTTGTCAGCTTGTTCCAATGTGCCGATGGCAGCGTAGGCCGACTGTAAGAAATCATGCCAGTCGTCAGATTCGCGCAGCTCGGGGCCAATCCATAGATTGGCATTGTCATAGCCCCCACGGGCACGGCGACCGAGCTCGCGAACGCCATCGAACACGCCGGCGATCGCCATGCTCGCGCGCGCAACCGTCGACGTCGCCTTGGCAGTAAGGCCCAGATAGAGCGTAGAGCCCTCGGAGGTTGCCAAATCACGGGAAACCTGGCTTAGCGCGCCGGTGCTCGAGCCACCCAGACGCTCAAACAGAACGCGCGATTCGTCCGCCGACACCACACGCGCCCACTGACGGCGCGCCTCGCGCTCGATGGAATGGGCCTCGTCGATTACCCAATGACGAATCGGAGGCAAAATCCTGCCCTCGGCCGCGACGTTGCGGAACAGCAGGGAATGGTTGGTGACCACCACATCGGCATGCGCCGCACGACGGCGAGCGCCGTGGACCAAACATTTATCAGGGAAAAACGGGCAGAGGCGACGAGCACACTCGCGCGAGGCCGTCGTAAAGTCGGGACGGTTGACGCTGCGCCACCGAATGCCGAGCGAGTCGAGGTCGCCATCGGCTGATTGGCAGACGTACGCCATAATGACCGCGACCGCCGTGAGCGTGTCCGCCGGATCGCGCTTGGTGGTAATCTCGACCTGGCCGCGGCTCATGCGCTCGAGCTTGCGCAGGCACGGATAGTGGTCATACCCCTTGAGAGCGCAAAATGACAGACCACCGTCCAGTTGCTCGGCAAGTTTTGGCAGCTCATGGTACATGAGCTGGTCGGCAAGATTGTTCGATTTGGTCGCAATACCTACCGTGATGTTGTTACGGCGTGCTGCCTCGGCAAAAGGCACCAGATAGGCCATCGATTTGCCGACGCCTGTGCCTGCCTCAATTACTCGATGAGTGCCCGTGACCAGCGCATCGCGGACCTCGAGTGCCATCGCGATCTGCTCATCACGCGGCTCGTAGGTGGGATACATGCGATTGACCAGGCCACCTGGCGCATAGTCTGCCTCGATCTCCTCACGACTCGGCATCTTGAGAACCGGCAGCTCATCGGCGTCCACCCGATCGTCGGCGCGATCGGCCTTGAGAACGTCAGCACGAGCGGCGCTGAGAGAGAAGATAGAACCAGGGTTCTGCCTTGCCAAGAATGAGAAGATAGGACGATAGGACCAAGGCACGTCCGGATGCATGTCGGCTAGGCGCGCCATGAGGCCCTGGGGCAAGTCGGTGAGCGCCACGAGCAGCACGCGCCACACACCACACAGGGCGTCGACGTCGGCATTGGCACGGTGTGATACCGAGTCACAGCCAAACAGATCTGCCATAAAAGACAGCTTATGCGATGCCAGGCGCGGAAGCGCGATGCGCGACAGCGCCAGCGAATCGATCCAGATGTCGCTGACGTTGACACCGCCCTTGACCGACTCGATAAACGAACGGTCGAAGGTGGCGTTATGCGCAATCACCGGGCAGCCGCCGACAAAATCGGCGAGAGCGGCGACGGCCTCAACCGCCGACGGGGCATCCACCACATCGGCGTTTGTAATGCTCGTGAGTTCGGTAATCTCGGCGGGAATCAGCTGCTTGGGATGCACGAAGGTATCGAACCGGTCGACGATCTCGCGGCCCGAAAGACGGGCAGCCGAGATCTCAATCAGTTCATTGTCCTGCACCGAAAGACCCGTGGTCTCGGTATCGAGGACGATAACGTCTTCCTCGATGAGACCAAACGATTGGGTTTTGGCGCGCTCGGCAAGCGTGGCATAGGAATCGATGACGAACTGCGGCGTCCCCGACGAAACAGCGTCCTCGATTAGCATGCAACGCCCGCTCGACGAAGCCCCATACGAATCAGACTGTCACAGACCTGCGGGAACGTCATGTCATCGGTGTGGCGAATCTCATCCGGATACAGCGACGTATCGGTCATGCCGGGAATCGTGTTGGTCTCGAGGATGACGGGGCCATCCTCGCTCACGATAAAGTCGCTGCGCGAAATACCCAGGCAGCCGAGCGCCTTATGGGCAGCACAGGCGAGCTCCTGGGCACGAGCGTAGTTCTCGGGCGAAATCTGTGCCGGAATGCGATGGATATCCGTGGGGTCCACATACTTCACGTCCAGATCGTAGAACTCGCAGTCCTCGGGCTTACGGATCTCAACAATCGGCAGGGCGCGCACGTCATCCTCGCCGTATACGCCGACGGTGATCTCGGTACCCTCGATGCACTTCTCGACCAGCACTTTGTCGCCGTACTCAAACGCCTTGGCGATTGCCGCGGGCAGCTCGGAGGGCTCATGGACCAGAGAAATGCCATAGCTGGAACCGTTTACGGCCGGCTTCACAAAGCAGCGCTCGCCACAAACCTCGACGATATGATCGATATCGACTTCATCGCCCGCCTCGAGCGCAAGGCCGGGGGCAATGGGGATGCCCGCTTTGGCGTACAAGAGCTTCGAGACCTCCTTGTCGGCACCGCAAGCGCTCGCGAGCACGCCCGAGGCCGTGTAGGGGATACCCAGGGTCTCCATGGCACCCTGCATGGCACCATCCTCACCGCCGGCGCCGTGCATGGCGATAAACGCCACGTCAAAGCCGCCGGTCGCCATGGTTACCATAAAATCATCGGCAGCCGTGTCGAGCAGCTCCACCGAAGTGTAGCCAGCCTCCTTCAAGGCCACCACGACGTTCTTTCCCGAATTGAGCGAGATCTCGCGCTCAGCGGAATGACCGCCCGCCAAGACCGCTACGTGCATGTTCTCTAGGCTTTTACCCGGCATGGGCAGACTCCTCCTCTATAATTTCTGCAGCTGATACCATATTGTAGCGATACCCTCTACGTTTCCCCAAAATCGAAAGGCTTCCATGAATCCCAGGACTAAATCTCAGGACATTCGCGACTTGAGCCAAAACGATATTCGCGAGCTTGTTGCCGAACTTGGCCAGCCCGCCTTCCGCGCGAAGCAGCTCATCGAATGGGTCTTTGAGAAGAACGTTTGTTCGTTTGACGATATGACCAACCTTCCCAAGGCTTTCCGCGAGCAGCTTAAAGAGGCTTTTGCGTTTGACACGCCGACTGAGCTCACCAAGCAGGTTTCTAAAGATGGCTCTCGCAAGTATCTGCTCGAGTACCACGACGGCATTTCCGTCGAGACTGTCGGTATGCCCCGTCGTAACAAGCTTTCTGTCTGCGTTTCCACCCAGGCAGGTTGTGGCATGGGCTGCGCTTTTTGCGCTACCGGTCTCAACGGCCTCAAGCGCTCTCTGACCGCTCAAGAGATCGTCGACCAGGTGCTTCATGTCTCCAACGACTTTGGTGAGCGCGCCACGAGCGTTGTCTTCATGGGCCAGGGTGAGCCGTTTGCCAACTACGACGAGGTTCTCAAGGCGTTGCGCATCCTCAACGACCCCGATGGCATCGGTATCGGCGCTCGTCACCTCACCGTCTCTACCAGCGGCGTTATTCCCGGTATTCGCAAGTTTGCCGACATCCCCGAGCAGTTCACGCTTGCCGTTTCCTTGCACTCCGCTATCCAGTCCACGCGCAACAAGCTTATGCCTGGCGTCAAGAAGTACACGCTTCTGCGCCTTCATGAGGCACTGCAGCTCTACACCGAAAAGACGGGCCGCCGCCCAACCTATGAGTACGCCATGATCGAAGGCGTCAATGACACAAACCCTGAGATGCAGGCGCTTTGCGACTTCTGCGAGGGTACGCTGTGTCACGTTAACCTGATCCAGCTTAACGATATTGAGGGCAGCCCGCTCAAGCCGTCTCCGATTCATAAGGTCGAGGATCTTCAGCGTCGCCTTGAGTCCCGTGGCATCGAGACCACGATCCGTAATTCTCGCGGCAATGATATTGATGCCGCCTGCGGTCAGCTGAAGCAACGTTTCAAGGTCCAGAAGAACGCATAGGGGAGTCTGTACCCCCTAACGTTTCATGTGAAACATCCGACAGCCCTGGTTGCAAATAAGCAACCAGGGCTATTTCATTTGTTTTCATGCTACTGAATTTGATTTACGTAAGCTTAGATTTATAGCCAAAATAAGGGGCCCTTGTCTCATGAATCAGACAAAGGCCCCTTTAAAAAAGGCAAGTAATTGTTAGGTACCTAATAACCAACATTTTCCCACTGGTGGTTAACCCAGTCCTGGTTAATCTTGGGATTTTTAGTCACCTGAGCGGTACGCATGGCGACATCTTCGGTCATCACATCCATTTTCTTCTTGGATGTATCAACGATATCCTGAGCTCCACGCAGCAGTCGACCGCGTAGTTCATCATCTGTAGCAATCTTATATCCAGCAAAAGCACCAGCGGCAACGGTGGTTGCCAGCGCAATGGTCGCGAGAACCTTATTCTTCATCCTGATCCTCCTGCCCAAATTGAATCATTTCGCCAAGGATACGGGAGAGCTCTTCTTCGTCTTTGAACTCAATTTCAATTTTGTTCTTGCCACGAGAGCTCTTCACACGAACATTCGTGTTGAAAACTTGACGAAGGACTCGAGCGGCCTTTTTGAATGACTGAGGTGTTGCTGGCCTCGGAGTCCTTGGCGTCTCTCCGGCAGAAAACAACGGAGCAAGATTTTCTGTCGCCCTAACGGAAAGACCTTCAGCGACAACTTTCTCGGCAAGTCGAATCCTGGCATCTTCATATGGAACTGCAAGAATCGCTCTCGCATGACCGGCTGTAAGCTTGCCTTCGAAAATCATCTGCTGTACGACTTCGGGAAGATCTAGCAAACGAAGTGAATTTGTAATTGCAGAACGAGACTTACTGACAGCCTTTGATAATGCCTCCTGCGTCATGCCACTAGCATCAATGAGCTGACGATAACCCTTCGCCTCTTCGACGGGATTCAAATCAGAACGCTGAAGATTCTCGATAAGTGCTAGAGCGAGCATCTCCTCATCATTAACTTCCTTAATGATGACCGGCAATTCTTCGAGGCCAGCGAGTTTCGATGCTTGGTAACGACGCTCACCGGCAATAATCTCATAGCCATTTCCATGCTTGCGAACCAACAGCGGTTGCAAAACGCCATGTTCTTGGATTGACTCGCTCAACTCGCGAAGTTCGGTTTCATTAAAGTGAATTCGCGGCTGATTAGGGTTGGGAACGATATCCTCAATAGGCAGTTTTGTTTCAGATGCGGCATTTGAAGCCGATGCAGCCGAACCACCAGTCTCATACTCGGCCTCTGAGACCAAAGCATTGAGTCCACGTCCCAATCCTCCACGTTTCTTCGCACTAGGCACGCTTGATCACCTCTTTTGCAAGGTTCATATACGCTTTTGCACCCTTATTTTGAGGTGCATAGGTAATTACCGGCTCTCCAAAAGACGGAGCCTCAGAGATTTTTACGGTACGGGGAATTAGGGTCTTAAAAGCTTTATCACCAAAGTACGACTGAACTTCCTCAACAACCTGATTCGACAGAGAAGTACGCGAGTCATACATGGTCATAAGCACGCCATAGGTGTCTAGGCCCTTGTTCAGACGTGATTTAACCATCTTCATTGACTCAAGCAGCTTCGTAACACCCTCGAGTGCGTAATACTCGCACTGAATCGGAATCAAAACGCTGTCCGCTGCGGTCAAAGCGTTGATGGTAAGCAGGCCGAGCGAAGGAGGGCAGTCGATGAAAATAAAATCGAACTCGTCCTGAATCGGCTCAAGCAAATCTTTAAGGCGGGTTTCACGAGCAATTGCGCTTACGAGCTCAATTTCGGCACCTGCAAGCTGAATTGTCGCCGGAATAACGAATACCTTTTTGCAATTTGTATCAAGAACAAGCGATTCTGCCGGCACATCATTCAGCAATGCATCATAGATGCATTGATCAAGGTCTTCTTTTTCAATTCCGAATCCACTGGTGCTGTTTCCCTGCGGATCAAAATCGACAATCAGTGTCTTGCGACCCTGCTCACCCAGTGCTGCTGCAAGGTTTACAGCCGTCGTTGACTTACCGACGCCGCCTTTTTGATTGATGATTGCAATAATACGCGTGTCTTTTGCGCTCTTAGAACGCTTAACGTCGCGAAATCCCACGGTCCCTCCTGGTGTGTATTAAAGCTGTTAAACGGAGGATGTTTCACGTGAAACATTCCGATTCGAAATCAACCGCCATGTTTCACGTGAAACACTGCAAGTTGTTAGTATCCATTATGTTTCACGTGAAACATCTAGGCAAGCGGATTCTTCTTTGCCATGCCATTTGCACGAGGCAATGAAACGGAAGCCGGATGACTCTTCTTAAGAACAATGAACTCCCTATGGCCCAGGCCCTCAGGCAAATCGATTGCTTCATTCAGAACCAAAGTGAAGCCGCAGATCTTAGCTGCCGACATGCCAGAAGCAAGCTCCTCATCCGATGGATTGCCCTTCGTGATAACAAATAGCCCTCCATCCTTGAGGTACGGAGCCGCATACTCAACAAGAATCGGTAGAGGGGCGAGTGCGCGGGCAGTTACGACGGAGAACTGCTTCTTATGGCTTCGAGCATATTCTTCAAGGCGATCATGGACTGCATGACCATATTTCAATCCAAGAGCATGAACAAAAGAATTGACAGCATCAACCTTCTTGCCAACAGAGTCAATATAAGTAGCCTTACGATGCGTGGCTATCGTTAATGGAATACCAGGGAAGCCAGCACCCGTTCCCATATCAAGCAAAGATCCCTCAGGAGCTTTATTGATATAAGGAAGCAAAACAAGTGAGTCGAGGATATGAAGTACCGCAGCATCTTCTACGTTAAGAATACGGGTAAGATTGGTTGTCTTATTTGTTTCCAGAACCAAATCCAAATGCTGAATACATTTCCTTAGCTCAGCATCAGTTACGCTCAAGGAATACTCTTTGCAATAGGAAGATAGATGACTCAGCATCTCGTTAGCCTGCTGATCTGTAAGTACAAACAACAGAAGCTCCTTTCTGACAAAAATCAGCGTACCGAGAACTTTTGACAAAAAAAGGGGACGTGGAAACCACGCCCCCTTAGCATAAGCTCGAGTAGATTATCGAGCAACAATCACCACATGGCGATCAGGGTCAGAACCCTCAGAATGGGTATCGACAGCGTCATTGCCACGAAGTGCAATATGAACCAGTCGGCGCTCATAGGCATTCATGGGCGGAAGCGAAACACTCTTATGAGTGCGGATGGCACGCTCGGCGGCAGACTGAGCCATAGAGGCAACCTTGTCCTGACGACGGCTCTTGTAGCCCTCAACGTCAACCACAACCGGATACCTAAAGCCAAGCTTGCGGCTCACCAGCAAAGAGAACATGACCTGAAGAGCATCAAGGGTACGACCATGACGGCCAATGAGAACAGCAAGATCGGGAGCCGTAACATCCAAAATCAGCTCGCCCTCGTCGCCCTCGTACTCATCAATAGGAGAGTTGGCGGCATCGAAGTGCGAAAGGATGGAACGCAGAATGGAAATCGCAACATCGGCGATGGTGTCGAGCTCCTCATCGGTCAGCTCTTCACCGGCCTTGTAGCGCTGTGCAATCTCGGGATAATCGCCCGCAATCTGCGGGGCAACCTCCTCAAGCATATCCTCGATGATCTCTTCAGACATAACGTACTCCAAAAGTTAGGTACCTAAATAAGAATGATATCCCGACTACTTCTTCTTGTGCGGGCGCGGCTTCTTCTCTCGACGAGTGACCTCAACCTGCAGCGGCACGTTCTTAAGACGCTCCTCCTCATCGGCCTTCGCCTTGTCGATGACCTTCTGCGTCACAAAAATCTGCTGGATAACCTGCCAAGCAGACGAGACGTCGTAGTACAGCAGAACACCAACGGGAAGGCTCCAGCCCATCCAAAGCATCATGACCGTCATGACAACGGCCATCATACGCATGCTCTGGGCCTGCTGGCCGGTCTGGTTGCGCGACATATAGAGCTGCGGAATCAGGGTCAGGACGGCGAACAGGATCAGGCAGACCAGCGCAGGCAGTGCAACCATAAAGCCATCGGCAAAGGAAGCGCTCGGCGTGGTGGTCAGGTCGGGCAGGATATTGAAGAACGAGAACGTGCCCTCGTTAAAGTACTGCGGCAGGTTACGAAGCAGCGTAAACAGGGCAAACAGGATAGGCATCTGAATCAGAAGCGGCAGACAACCAGCCATGGGGTTGAACTTGTTCTCGCTGTAGAACTTCTGCATCTCCTCGGCCTGACGCTGGGGATCGTCGGCATAGCGCTCCTGGATCTCGAGCATCTTGGGCTGCAGCACCTGCATGCGAGCCGTCGACTTGGTCGACTTGAGCATAAGCGGCGTCAGCAGCAGACGGATGATGACCACCAGGATGATGATGGACAGGCCCCAGTCGACCGCAAAGGTCTGGATGAGCTTGAGCAGCTCGAAAAGGATGTTAACGATCCAATCCCACATGTAAGTTTTCCTCCGATAGCGAGTGCCCGCTAGGGCACAGGGTCATAACCGCCGACGTGCAGGGGATTGCAGCGAGCGATGCGCCTCACGGCAAGCCAGCAGCCTCTCAAAACACCGTACTTCTCAATCGCCTGGATGGCGTATTGCGAGCACGTTGGGTAATAAATGCAGGCGTCAGGCAATAAGGGCGAAATAACCTGTTGATATATGCGAATAGGAGCGATGGCAACACGTCGCAAAACGTGATTGCTCATCGCTCCTCCCCGGCAACGCCGGCGCGTTTCATAAGCGAACGCAATGCCTTGTCCATCTCCTGCGGCGAGGAAACCCTCGTCTTGGGAGTTGCGAACAAGATGATGTCATAACCCGCAACGGGAAATCCACAGCTGCGGGCGGCCTCGCGCATCACACGCTTAGAACGGTTGCGCACGACAGCACAACCGAGCCGTTTAGCACCAACGAAGGCGACCCTTCCGGAGTCGCCTTTGCCAACCGATTCACATATGGTCATTCGAATCAGAGGGTGATTGAAACGACGCCCCTGACTGAACACATGCTCGAAATCTTGCCGAGACTTAATAGTCTTCATGCGAGATGTGTGTATCGCTGCTAGACAGTGAGACGCTTGCGGCCCTTGGCGCGACGACGGGCGAGCACGGCACGACCACCCTTAGTGGCCATACGGGCACGGAAGCCATGGGTCTTGGCACGCTTACGCTTATTAGGCTGATACGTACGCTTCATCTTAAGTTCCTCCTGCTGCATTTCGAGTGTCCGCGGGGGCGCGGACGCAGATATAGACACGTGAGCTTGAAGATTGTAGGGAAATCAATGTTCAAATGTCAAGAAATCAAAGGTAAAAGGTTGCGCAGTTCACACGGTTCCCCCATAAGCCGAGCTCGATTTAGCGGTGCATGGCAACTTTTCACGATATTTCATCGAGTTTTCAACAGGTCATGTTGGCAATGTTGAGAACTTTTCGTCCGTTTTCCAAAGTTTTCAACAGGTTTTGAAAAGTTGTCGAAAGATGAGAAACATTGCACGGTGAGCTACTATTTGTTCGAAACCTTTTGAAAGATTGCGAGCGGCATGTCTGACGACTTTTACACCATGGTCGATTCCGGAGACCCGGCACCCGACAACGAGCACATCACCGGCGTGCGCGAAGAGCGTGAGGAAGGCGAGCAGACGACCACGCAGGCGCCAAAAGCCATGTACGCCGCGCGCATCGCCGTCTATGACGACATGCTGTCGACACCGCGTGTGATCGTCATTGATCCGCAAGATGTCCGCACGTATTTGGAAGAGACGACCAACACCGTCTACCAGTGCATGAAAGAACAAGGTGGCCATATCTCGCTCATGGTCATCCGCGAGATTGTCGAAAACTTTATCCACGCGCACTTTGCCGAGCCCATCATCTCGATTCTGGACGGCGGAGACACCATCCGCTTTGCTGATCAAGGACCCGGCATCGACGACAAGGAGCGCGCTTTCGACTTTGGCGTTACCAGCGCAAACAGCAAGATGAAGCGCTATATCCGTGGAACCGGAGCAGGGTTTCCCATGGTGCAGGAGTATTTGGAAAACGCCGGCGGGGCCGTGTCCATCGAGGACAACATGGGCAACGGCACCGTGGTTACGGTAAGCCTGGATCCTAAACGCGTGCAGGAAATCGAACGCGCCGGCGGGCGCGGTGCTGCCGTGCGGCCCGAGACGGAGCAGCCCGCATATCCCCTGCCGGGAGCTTTTGCGCAGCAGCCCATGGCAACGCAACAGATGCAGCCCCGCGTGGGACAGATGCAGCAGCCCGGAATGCTTCCTACACAAGAGTCCCAGGCGGCGTCGATGTCGATGCCGCCAAACGTGCCAGAGGCCATGCCGCTGGCGGATCAGGATGCAGCAGCAATGCAGCAGGCGACGGGGGCACCGGGTGGCCAGCAAATGGGATATCAGCCGTACCAACAGGGATATCCATATCAGCAGATGCCGCCACTGGGGTATGGCCAGCAGTTCCCACAGCAGTACCAGCAGGGATATCAGCAGCCGTACCAGCAGATGCCGCAGCAGCAGTACAACCCCTGGGCCCAGCAGATGACTCCGCAGCCTTACCAACAGTGGCCTCAAAGTTTTCAACAGCAAACGGCGCCGATGCAGAGTTCTCAACAATCAGCAGCTCAAATGATGTATCCTAATGCAGCAAATCAGTATGCGCAGCCACAGCCGGACGTGTTCGTAAGCGATCGCGGCAACGCCGCGCTGGGCTATCTGGCGCAAAATCAAGCGTGCGGTGCAACCGATCTGGCGAGGGCGTTTGGAAACTCGGCCCCCACTTGGTCACGCACGCTCAATGACTTGGCGCAGGCCGGCTTGGTCATCAAGCATGGCCAGAAATACCATCTGACCGAACTCGGCGCCGCTCGTGTGCGAGCTCAGAGCTAAAGAACGGGAGAGACAGTGGACGAGGAAGCAAGCATCATCCTGGGGGATGCCATCGCCTTTTGCCAGCGCGACGGCCAAGATGCACGCCTCATCAACATGCTGGGGCAATCGCGCGCCATAAGCCTGACCGAAGATACGCTCACGATCGAGGCCCCCTCGCGCTTTGCCATCGCGCAGCTCAAAAAGCATCAGCCGACTATTGAGGCCTATCTGGAAGAAATCGCCTTTGCTCCGATCGCGCTCGACATCGTGGCACCGCAAGGAGCCGTGGCGGAATCTGCTGCCGCGACGGTGCCCGCCACGGATCCCGCTGCTTCCCCTGCGGCGCCAGCCTCCGCAGGCGACGTGCCGACAATCGAGCACCAGCACAGCGATGTTTCCCGAGAAACCATGGCACCGTTGCCGACCGCCGCTGCGACGTCAACGAACGCACCCGTCACGCACATGCCCATCGCTCATGACGCAGCGGCGGGCGCGGATTCGGGCATTGCAATCAAGAACACGCTCTCGGCCGATGATTTTCGTCGCATGATGAACCAGATGAAGGGCGGGGCGCCGACTAAGTCCACGCAAGCCGCGACCCCCGCTTCACCCATGCCGGCACCGACCGTGCCGGCCGAGCAGAATACGGATGGAGCCCCACTCGCCGCGAACTCAAAATTTACCTTTGAGAACTTTGTCTACGGCCCCGAGAACAGCCATGCCTATCGCTCGGCACTCAAGTTTGCCGCCCTCGCGGACGAGCGCGGCACGTGCACATCACTGTTCATCTACGGCAAATCGGGCCTGGGCAAGACGCACCTGCTGCTTGCCATCAAAAACGAGCTCGCCGAGAAGTCGCCCGAGATCAAGGTCAAGTATGCCAACTCCCAGGCATATCTGGACGACCTGATGACCGAGTTCGACCGCCAAAAGAAGAGCAACGCCCCCATCATGCAGGCGTACCACGGCGTGGACGTGCTCATCATCGACGACATCCAAAACATCATCGGCAAGCGCGCGAGCGTGGACTACTTTTTCCAGCTCATGGACGAGTTCATCCGCAACAACAAGAAGGTCGTCATCGCGGCAGACCGCGCCCCCAAGGACCTGAGCATGGACGAGCGTCTAACCAGCCGCTTCAACGCCGGCATGCTCTGCCTGGTCGCAGAGCCCAGCTACGAAATGAAATACAAGATCTTGCAGCGCTATTACGAGAACACCATCGTCGCCGCTCCCGAGGCAGGCGACGACTCGCTGCTGGCGGCCTATGGGGGCGACGGCGGGCACCTAACCGACGAGCACTTTAAACACATGGCCGAGGTCTCGGGCACCAACATCCGCGAACTCGAAAGCTTTTGCGAGCGCTGCGCCGGCGAGGCGGGCGACCGCGAGCGCGAGGGCGGGGAGCTCACCTTTGACGATATCGATGCCATCGCCAGCCAGTACTTTGACACATCGGCCAAAAAGATCAACGTCCAGACGGTTCAGTCCGTCATCGAAGAGCAGTACGGCGTGACGCACGAGGAGCTCATCGGCCCGCGTCGCAACGCCAATATCGCCAAAGCACGCCATATCGCTATCTACCTGGCCATCGAGATGTGCGAGATGACGACCACGGCGGTGGGCGCCGAATTTGGCAACCGCAACCACTCGACCGTCAGCACGAGTTACAAAAAGGTCCAGAAGATGATCCAGGAAGACCGCACCGTCACCGAAGACCTCAAGTCGCTGCGCGATAAAATTACACTGCGCTCGTAGGGAAATAGAGACACCTGTTGAAAACTTGTCGAAACCACGGGCATAAGGTGTCTAAAACCCAACCCGCGGTGATGAAAAGTTTTGCGCAGGTTTTGAACGTGGAAAACCACCCCTGTTGCACACAGGTTGCTGTCGATTCTCTTTCTTGGTCTGACCTGCGTCTTTGGGAGTAATCAACAGTTTCGTCAGTGCTATTACTATTATTAAGATATTTATATCTATAGAAAGGTATTAAAAGATGAAGTTCACCGTCAGCCAGAGCTCGCTTACACAAGCCATCGGCGTCGTTATGAAGGGTGTCGCTTCGGCATCCACCCTTCCCATCCTGTCGGGCGTGCTCGTTAAGGCCCAAGACGGCATCTTGGAATTCCAGACCTCTAACTACACTATCTCGATCCGTCATCGCATCGCGGCGCATGTCGAAGAAGAGGGCGAGATGGTTATCCCCTGTAAGATGCTCTCCAATATCACCAAGACCCTCCCCGATGCCCCGGTCACCTTTGAGCTGTCCGAGCGCCAGGTGCTGATTGGTTGCGAGAAGAGCTCTTTTAGGCTGAACACGCTCGATGCCAATGACTTCCCCGAGTTTCCGGCCTACGCCATCGAGAGTGCCGTGGAGCTGCCGACCGATGTCTTGTCCGAAATGGTCGGCCGCGTGTGGCGCGTCACCTCGACCGACAAGGCTCGCCCCATCCTGGGCGGCGTGCACATGAAGGTCGAGAACAACACCGTACGCCTGGTGGCGACCGATTCCTTCCGCTTGGCCGTGTGCGATACGCAGGTCGAGACCTCGACCCTCGAGGGCTCCTTTGAGCTCAACGTTCCGGCTGACGCCTTTAACGACGCGCTGAACATCATGGCCAGCCAGGCGACCATCATGATCGGGGCTACCGACACCCAGGTCGTCTTCGAGGCCGGCAACACCACCTACGTGTCGCGTCGCATCGAGGGCGTGTACCCCAACTACAAGCAGCTCATCCCCGATTCGTGCGTGACGAGCGTCAAGATCGATGTCGCCGCCTTTAACGCCGCCCTCAAGCGCGTGGCCGTTATCGCGAGCGCCAACCCCGCCGTCAAGTTCGAGATCGATGTCGAGAACGGGCAGATGGGCCTGTCCTCCATTTCCAATGACCAGGACCTTGCGCAGGAGACGATCGATGTCGAGGCTGAGGGCGAGTCGGGTACCATCGCCTTCAACTACCACTACATCTTCGGCTGCCTCAATGCCCTGTCCAAGGAGAAGGAGATCACGCTGGAGCTCAAGAGCTACTCGCAGGCGGGCATCTTCAAGTCCTACGACAAGATCAACTACCTGTACCTGGTCATGCCGGTCCGCATCTAGCGCTGCGCCATGACCATGTTCGCCCGCGATCTTTCCGTCGCGCACTACCGCAGCTTCGATAGCTATCGCCTTGCCCTGGACGAGGGCGTGACGATACTTGCGGGACCCAACGCGGCGGGAAAGACCAATCTCATAGAGGCGCTGCAGCTGCTGACGAGCGGCGCCTCGTTTAGGCATCCGACCGCAGCCGAGCTCGTCCATGACGGCGTGGGCTCGTGCAAGATCGAGTTGAGGCTCGAGGGCGACGGCCGCGTGCTTGATATGGGATTGAGCGCGGAGGACGGTAAGCGCTCGTTTAGTCGCAACGGCAAGAGATGCTCTGCCGCCGGTGTGCGCGGGATTCTGCCGAGCGTGCTGTTTTGCCCCGACCATCTGGACATGGTTAAGCGAGGCGCCAGTGTGCGCCGCGCCGCCCTCGATGACTTTGGCATGCAGCTGAGCGCGCGTTATGCCGATCTTGCGAGCACCTATGGGCGCTGCGTGACCCAGCGTAACGCCCTGCTCAAGGAGACCTGGTGCTGTCGCGAGATGCTCGGCGCGTGGAACGATTCGATTGCTCGCGCGGGCTCGGCCCTGCTCGTGCACCGGTTGGCCCTACTCGACCGGCTGGCGGGCCATGTGCACACTGCCTACGGGCAAGTGGCGTCCGGCGAGGCTGCCAACGTGACCTATGCGTCCACGCTGGGGGATTTACCCCAGGTCGAGGATCGCGAAGAGCTGAAGGGTTGGGCGTACGAGCGCATGCTGGCTGCCCTTGACGAGCATGCCGACGAGGAAATTCGCCGCGGCGTGACGTTGGTGGGACCGCATCGCGACGAGATCGAGTTCACCGTGGCGGGTCGCTCCGCCCGCTCCTTTGCCAGCCAAGGACAGCAGCGCACGCTGGTACTGTCCTGGAAGGTGGCCGAGGTGGCCGTGGCTCGCGATGTCCTGGGCACCGCCCCGCTGCTGCTTTTGGACGACGTGATGAGCGAGCTCGACGGCGAGCGTCGCGGCGCTTTCCTGCGGCTGATCGGCGATGATATCCAGACGGTCATAACTACGACCAACCTGGGGTACTTTACCGATGACCTGCTTGATCGAGCCAAGGTGGTGAGCATGGGTGAGACGTGCTAATTACGAGCGCGAGAGCGAGACAGTCGCCTTCAGTGGATTTTTGAACGCAGAGCGCCAGCGCATCCTGGCGGCTGCAACGCCTAAGCGCCGTGCGCAGATGGAGGCCGCCGAGGAGTCGCGCGCGGTCTATCGCGCATGGAACGCGGTGTGCTCGGGCACGCGCGAGGGACGGCATGTGACGGGGCTGCGCTACCTGCCCGAGTCCAATGAGCTGCTGGTGTATCTCGACTCGCCCTCGTGGACGCAGGAAATGACGCTGTTGCGCGAGATCATCCGTGCGCGCATGGAGCGCGCCGGTGCGCATGTGGACGGCCTGGTGTTCAAAACCACCGCGCCCGGTCACACGCCGCCCGCCGCCAAGGAGCGCCTGCGCCCGGCGACGACCGAGCGCCCGCCGGCCCCGCACGCCGACCTAAGTGAGGCCGAGTGCACCGAGATCGAGCGCCAGGTGGCGCCCATCGAAGACCAAAAACTGCGCGAGGCCCTCGAGAATGCCATGAGAGCCAGTGCCGAGTGGGCCAAGGGCGTGCAAAGCAAAAAAGAGCCTTAAATCGCATCTGGTGGCCTTGTAGAGCCAAATACCCTCGGTCCCGAGGGTATTTTTTTACGATAAACTAGTAAGGCTGTACACATTTTCTTGACTGAAGGAGGACGTGTGGCAAACGAAAACGATTACGATGGCGGCGAGATTAAGATTCTCGAAGGTCTCGAGGCCGTTCGTAAGCGCCCGGGCATGTATATCGGCTCGACGAGCGCCAGCGGTCTGCATCACCTGGTGTGGGAGATCGTTGACAACTCCGTCGACGAGGCCATGGCCGGTTTCTGCACCGAGATCCAGGTGACGGTCCACGCCGACAACTCCATCACGGTCGTCGACAACGGGCGCGGCATCCCCGTCGACGAGCACCCTGTTAAAAAGATCCCGACGCTCGAGGTCGTCATGACGATCTTGCACGCCGGCGGTAAGTTCGATAACTCGGCCTATAAGGTCTCGGGCGGCCTGCACGGCGTAGGCATCTCCGTCGTCAACGCACTGTCCAAGCGCGTGGTCGTTCAGGTTCGTCGCGATGGCAACACCTACGAGATGGAGTTCTCGCGCGGCAAGACCGTCAAGAAGATGGAGGTCGTGGGCACCTCGGATTCGACGGGCACCACCGTCACCTTCTGGCCCGACGACGAGATCTTCGAGACCTGCATCTACGATTTCGATACGCTGCACAACCGTCTGCAGGAGACAGCGTTCCTCAATAAGAACCTCAAGATCGTGCTGACCGACGAGCGCGAGGCGACTCCCCACGTGGAGGAGTTTTGCTACGAGGGCGGCATCATCGACTTCGTCAAGTTCCTCAACGAGGGCAAGGACGTCCCCGAGGCCTTTAAGGAGCCCATCTACATCGAGGGCAAATCGGACCCGGACGCTCCCGTGGCCAAGATGGGCGAGGTCGAGGTTTCCCTGCAGTGGAATAGCGGCTACGGCGAGAACGTCATGTCGTTCGCCAACGACATCTACACTCCCGAGGGCGGCATGCACCTTGAGGGCTTCCGCACCGCGCTCACCCGCGTGATCAACGACTACGCGCGCAAACAGAACCTGCTCAAGGAAAAAGACGCCAACCTGACCGGCGACGATGTGCGCGAGGGCCTTTCGGCCGTTATCTCGGTCAAGCTGCCCGATCCGCAGTTTGAGGGCCAGACCAAGGCCAAGCTCGGTAGCTCCTATATGCGCGCGCTCACGCTCAAGATCGTGACCGACGGCCTCGCCGATTACTTGGAGGAGCATCCCAAGCCCGCCCGCGAGATCGTCAAGAAGGCGCAACAGGCCTGCAAGGCGCGCAACGCCGCCCGCAAGGCGCGCGAGGCGACCCGCCGCAAGAGCCTGCTCGAGACGGCGTCCCTGCCCGGTAAGCTCGCTGACTGCTCAGTGCGCGATGCCGAGCTGACCGAGCTCTTCATCGTAGAGGGCGACTCGGCAGGCGGTTCGGCCAAGGACGGCCGTCGCCGAGACATCCAGGCGATTCTGCCCCTGCGCGGCAAGATTCTGAACGTCGAACGCGTTGGTGACCATCGCGCGTTCTCGAGCGACACCATCCAGTCGCTGATTACCGCGATCGGCTGCGGTGTCACGACGAGTGCCGGCGACGTCGGCGACTTCGATATCACCAAGGCGCGCTACCACAAGATCATCATCATGACCGATGCAGACGTCGACGGTGCGCATATCCGCATCCTGCTGCTGACGTTCTTCTACAAGTACATGCGTCCGCTGATCGATGCCGGCTACGTCTATGTTGCCTGCCCGCCTATCTTTGGCATTAAGGTGCGCAACAAGATCCACTACGTGTATCCCAACGGCCGCCAGCCCGAAGACGAGATCCTGCGCGACACCATCCAGAGTCTGGGCCTGAACCCCGACGATAACGACGAAGACGGCAAGGCCAAGGATGGCAAGATCACCAAGAAGCGCAAGGGCTATACCGTCCAGCGCTACAAGGGTCTGGGCGAGATGGACCCCAAGCAGCTCGCCTCGACGACGATGGATCCCAAGACCCGCATCCTGCAGCGCGTGTCGATCGAGGACGCCGTGGTGGCAGACCGCGCCGTGCGCGAGCTGATGGGTTCCGAGGTCGGCTATCGCCGCGAGTACATCGAGAAGCATGCGCATGATGCACGCTTCCTTGACGCTTAAGAGGAGGTAACGTGGCAGACGATATCAACAATAACGAGGGTATGGGCGAGGCCGGCGATGCCGGCATGCCCGACGATCTGAAGCGCCTGCTTGCCCGTGCTGAGCAGGGCGAGGACGGCGATCCTGACGCCTATAACCCCGATGCCGATGATGACGAGGAAGAGGACGACGACGGTGAGCTCGAGGAGAGCTTTGGCGAAGTCGATCGTGGCGCCTCGGCCGGCGAGGATATAAACGGCGGCCAGCTCCAGATTTCGGAGTTTGGCCGCGAGATGAAGCAGTCATTTATCGAGTATTCGATGTCGGTCATCACGGCGCGCGCCCTGCCGGACGTGCGCGACGGCTTAAAGCCGGTGCACCGCCGCATCCTGTACGCGATGAACGAGAGCGGCATCTACCCCAACCGCCCGCATAAGAAGTCGGCGTGGACGGTCGGCGAAGTTATCGGCAAGTACCATCCGCACGGTGACTTCGCGGTTTACGAGGCCATGGTTCGTCTGGCGCAGTGGTTCTCCATGCGCACACCGCTCATCGATGGCCACGGCAACTTCGGCAACATCGATGGCGACGGCGCGGCGGCCATGCGTTATACCGAGAGCCGCCTGGCAAAGCCTGCCATGGAGCTGCTGCGCGACCTGCAAAAGGATACCGTCGACTGGCAGCCCAACTACGACGAGTCGCTCGCCGAGCCCGTGGCGCTGCCCGCACGCTTTCCCAACCTGCTGGTCAACGGTAGTCAGGGCATCGCCGTCGGCATGGCCACCAATATCGCCCCGCACAACCTCACCGAGGCGATCGAGGCCACCTGCTACCTGATCGACAATCCCGACGCCACCGTCGACGAGCTTATGCAGATCATGCCTGGTCCGGACTTCCCCACCGGCGCCATCATCATGGGCAGCGCCGGCATTAGGCAGAGCTATGAGACCGGTCGCGGCTCCATTACCGTGCGTGCCAAGGCTCACGTGGAATCCACCAAGACCGGTCGCAGCCGCCTGGTCTTTACCGAGATCCCTTACATGGTCAACAAGGGCACCCTGCAGGAGAAGATCGCCCAGCTCGTGAACGACAAGCGCATCGAGGGCATCTCGGACATGCGCGACGAGTCCAACCAAAAGGGCATCCGTCTGGTCATCGAGCTCAAGAAGGGCGTCATTCCGCAGGTCGTGCTCAACAACCTGTATAAGTACACCTCGCTGCAGACGACCTTCGGCGCCAACAACCTGGCGCTCGTCAACGGCGTTCCCAAATGCCTGAGCCTGCGCGAGATGCTGCAGCACTACATCGACCACCAGGTCGACGTCGTCACCCGCCGCACCCGCTTCGACCTTAAGAAGGCCCAGGCCCGCGCGCATATCCTCGAGGGCTACTTGATGGCTCTCGACCATATTGACGAGGTCATCAGCATCATCCGTTCCTCGCAGACCGATTCCGAGGCCAGCAGCCGCCTGATCGAGCGCTTTGGCTTTACGCCCGAGCAGACCACGGCCATCCTCGAGATGAAGCTGCGCCGCCTGACTGGCCTGGAGCGCGACAAGATTCAGGAAGAGCTGGACGGCCTGCGCCGCGCCATCGCCTACTACGAGGACCTGCTGGCGCACGAGGAGAAGATCCTGGGCGTCATTAAGGAAGAGATGCGCGAGATCTCCAAGAAATTTGGCGATAAGCGCCGCACCGAGATCAGCCAGGTCGAGAAGGACCTGGACGTCGAGGACCTCATTGCCGACGAGGACATGGTCGTGACCATCACCCACACCGGCTATGTCAAGCGCATCCCGGTGGCCGCCTACCGCGCCCAGAAACGCGGCGGCAAGGGCGTGTCGGGCGTCAACCTCAAAGAGGACGATGTCATCGACGAGATGTTCATCGCGTCCACGCACGAGTACGTGCTGTTCTTCTCGAGCAAGGGCAAAGTCTATCGCCTGAAGGTGCACGAGCTGCCGGTGGGTACGCGCCAGGCGCGCGGTACCGCGATCGTCAACCTGCTGCCCTTCGAGGAGGGCGAGAAGATCGCGAGCGTCATCAGCTGCCGCGAGTTCCCTGCCGACGAGTATCTGATGTTTGCCACCAAGAGCGGCATGGTCAAGAAGACCGTGATGAGCGCATATGACCGCAGCCGTCGCGACGGCCTGATCGCTATCAACCTGCGTGACGACGACGCGCTGCTGAACGTGCGCCGCGTGCGCGAGGGCGACAAGATTATCCTGGCCACCACCGCGGGCAAGGCAATCATGTTCTCCGAGGAGCAGGTGCGCGCCACCGGCCGCGATACCAGCGGCGTTCGCGGTATCGGTATGAAGGACGGCGTGAGCGTTCTGGGCATGGAAGTCACTAACGGCAACGGCGATCTATTCGTCATCACCGAGCGCGGCTACGGCAAGCGCACGCCGGTCGCGGACTACCCGGAGCAGAATCGCGGCGGCCAGGGCGTCTACACCATCCAAATGACTGAGCGTAAGGGTAACCTCGCGGCCATGAAGACGGTGGGCCCGCAGCACGAGCTGTTCATCGTGACGGAGGGCGCGACGGTCATTCGCGTCAAGACCGATGAGATCAGCCAGACTGGCCGCGCCACCCAGGGCGTTAAGATGATGACCGTCGACGACAACGACCGCATCTGCGCCGTAGCCCGCATGACGGCCGCCAAGGAGAAGCCCGAAGGCGAAGGCGCCGAGGCCGCAACCGACGCCGAAGAGGCCCCAGTCGACCTAGGCGACGGCAACGACATGCCAGAGGATCTCCTAGACGAGTAAGAGGCCCTAGCTGGTAGAAAATATCAGACCCCTTATATCGGCGGTCGGCGCACCTGCGCGCCGACCGCTTTTTTGACAAGCTTGGAGCCCCGTGTCAGACGGCTGGGCGAGATGGGTTAGGTTTGTCGCGAGTTCCGCACGCAAAGAAGGCCACTTAATGTGGCCTTCGTCTTGCGCAGGACTGCCCGAGCAGCAAACCTAACCCATCTCGCCCAGCCGTCTGACACACCCCTCAAAGATTTTCAAAAAAGTTGTTGACGCGCGCGTAACGACTCGTCTAATATATCCCTTGCGCGATGGACCTGTAGCTCAGTTGGTTAGAGCGTCCGGCTGATAACCGGGAGGTCACAAGTTCGAATCTTGTCAGGTCCACCACTTTCTTTCGCAATAAACACCCCAGCGAGAGCCGAGTCGCCGCTGGGGTGTTTATTACTGTCTCCGTGGGGGTTTAGCTCAGCTGGGAGAGCGCGGGCTTTGCAAGCCTGAGGTCAGGGGTTCGATCCCCCTAACCTCCACCATGATGGACCTGTAGCTCAGTTGGTTAGAGCGTCCGGCTGATAACCGGGAGGTCACAAGTTCGAATCTTGTCAGGTCCACCATCAAAACTGTGAAGAGCCTCGAGGTGTTGCCTCGGGGCTTTTTTCTTGTGTGTTATAAAACTCATTTTGGTTTTGTGTGCTGTGCGAAAGATTGGGTAGTATAGCAATTCAATGCGGCGAAGGCGCCGCGTGTTAACCGCTACGTACCGGAGGTGTTCCATGGTTCGTGTCGACATAGAGACCATCGTCATGGCCGCCGGTCCCGTGCCATCGCTTATCGTGCTTCGTGAGCGCAGCAGCAAATCGGACTCGCCCGCGCCGCTGCGTTCCCTTTCCATTCAGACTGGTTCGTTTGAAGCTGCTGCCATCAGCCGCGGCATCGATAGCGGCCGCGCCGAGCGCCCGATTACCCATGACCTGTTGCTCGATACCGTTGACGCCCTGGGCGCCAAGCTCGAGCGCATCGAGATCGTTCGCGCCGAGCCGCCGGTGTTCTACGCGACGATCGTCGTACTGGCCGATGGCGAGGAGCGCAAGATCGACGCTCGTCCCAGTGATGCCATTGCCCTTGCCGTGCGCAGCAATGCTCCCATGTTTGTGGAGGACGACATCATGAATCGCCTGGGCACTGTTTCTACCCACGCCGAGGAAGTCGACGACGAGCAGGAGTTCGAGAAGTTCGACGAGTTCGTCCATACGCTCTCCCCCGATGACTTCTAAATGCGGGGCGGTAGGGTTGCGGAGTGTTCGCTGATGGCCAGCGGTGTGTCGGCTG
Organism: uncultured Collinsella sp.; assembly: GCA_937896835.1. Taxonomy (GTDB): domain Bacteria; phylum Actinomycetota; class Coriobacteriia; order Coriobacteriales; family Coriobacteriaceae; genus Collinsella. The sequence goes on along the minus strand of CALBOJ010000133.1, from coordinate 5,301 downwards.
AGGCAGTGGCCATTGCGCGCGAGGCCCAGATGCGCTCGGAGGCATCCGAGGCGGCACGCATTGCCTATGTGACGCAGGCCCGCACGCTTCGGGAGCGCCGCGGCTCGTTTATCAAGATGGTTGTCATCTCCGCTCTTGTCGCGGCAATCTGCTCGCGCCTTCGTGGTACAGTTGGTGCGCTTGGGTTTTCGATTTCAACAGGCTTGGTAATCTGGGGTGTGGTCGATGCAGTAATGCTGACCAACCAGATCAAGGTACTCGACAAGCGCGCGATGGATATGATGCGCGCCCGCGACGCTGCCGCCAAGATCGCTGCCGAGGCACAAGAACTGTAACGACGCCGGATTCGATGGGAAGGTCTAAAGATGGCACAGGATATGCAGGACGCCGGTAACGTCTCCGCCGAGCTCGACGCCATGGTGTGTGACCTGATTGGTGCGTTCTTGGACGACCTTGCCGCCGGCGAGAATCCGGGTGTAGTTGTGGCGATCGAGGACGCTGCTTCCAACCGTTATCTGGCGGCGCTCGATGAGGATGGCGAAGAGGCGTGCCTCGAGGCGGCCACCAACTTTATCTCCGAGCACAAGATGGGTCTTAAGGACGAGGGCCTGGGCCGCATCGCCCGCTATGCCATCGGCTACACCGGTTGTGTCGAAATTGACGGCGGCTATCACGACGCCCTGCTCGTGAGCTTCTTCGAAACCACGCTCGAGAGCGGTTTTTCGGCATACGTGCTGTATGAGGGCATGGGTGCCGGCGATGGTTTTATGTGGAGCGACCCTGAACCTGCAGGTGAGGAAACCCCTCTCATCTAAAATCGTTAAAATAAACGAGTTTTCGGTAAAAGGCTCAATATTCCCGCTGAGCGTTGTGTCGCTGGGCGGGCCGCATACGCGTGCCGTTTGTATATGGATAGAAGATAGGGGAACTACATGCGCGTAGACAATCTGAGGAACATCGCCATCATCGCCCACGTCGACCACGGCAAGACGACGATGGTCGACAAGCTCCTGCGTGCCACGGACGCCTTCCGTGCCAACCAGCAGGTCGAGGACCGCGTCCTGGATTCCAACGACCAGGAGCGCGAGCGCGGCATTACGATTCTCGCCAAGAACATCTCTATCGAGTACAAGGATGTCAAGATCAACGTCATCGACACCCCGGGCCACGCCGACTTTGGCGGCGAGGTCGAGCGCGTGCTGCGTATGGCCGACGGCGCCCTGCTGCTGGTTGACGCCTTTGAGGGCCCCATGCCCCAGACCCGCTTCGTGCTGCGTCACGCTATCGACACCGGCCTCAAGATCATGATCGTTATCAACAAGATCGATCGTCCGGGCGCCAACCCCGAGAAGGCCTACAACGACTGCCTGGACCTTATGGCCGACCTGGGTGCCACCGACGACCAGCTTGAGTTCGCCATGGAGCACGTGGTCTACGCCAGCGCCATGAATGGCTTTGCCCGTCTTGATCCCAACGACGGCAACATGGACATGTATCCGCTGCTCGATATGATCATCGACGACATGCCCGCGCCCGAGGTTGACGAGAACGCCCCGCTGGCCATGCAGTGCGTGACCATCGACCACTCCAACTTCGTTGGCCGTATCGGCATCGGTCGCGTGTACTCCGGCACCATCCACCAGGGCGACCAGATCTTGGTTGTGAAGAACGATGGCTCCAGTGCCACCGCTACCGTCAAGCAGCTCTTTACCTTCGACTACCTGGGCCGTACTGAGTGCCAGGAAGTCGGCGCCGGCGATATCGCTGCTGTCGTGGGTATTGACCGCACCGATATCGGCGATGTTTACACCGACCCCGAGAACCCCGTCGAGCTCGAGCCCATCGAGATCGACCCGCCGACCCTGTCCATCGTCTTTGAGGCCTCGACCTCCCCGCTCGTCGGCCGCGATGGCGACATCGTGGGCGCCCGTCAGCTTAAGGAGCGCCTGTTCAACGAGGCCGAGAACAACGTGACCATGAAGATCGAGGAGCTCGAGGACAAGAGCGGCGTCGAGGTCTCGGGCCGCGGCATCCTGCACCTGTCCGTCCTGATGGAGTCCATGCGCCGCGAGGGCTTTGAGTTCCAGGTCGGCCGTCCCCGCGTTCTGTTTAAGAAGGACGAGAACGGCAACAAGATGGAGCCTGTCGAGCAGGCCGTCGTCGAGTGCCCGGACGAGTACTCGGGCAAGGTCGTTGAGGTCTTCGGTACCTCCGGCGGCATCATGACGAGCATGGATACCTCGGGCATCGTGACGCACCTCGAGTTTAAGATCCCGACCCGCGGCATCATGGGTCTTAAGAACCGCATCATGAACGTTACCCACGGCGAGGGCGTGTTCTACCACACCTTCCTGGAATACGGTCCCTACGCCGGCGAGATCGGCAACCGTCAGAACGGTGCCATGATCTCCATGACCACTGAGAAGGCCGTTGCCTATGCTCTGGGTACGCTGCAGGAGCGCGGCCAGCTCTTCGTTGAGCCGGGTACCGAGTGCTACGAGGGCATGATCGTGGGCGAGCGCAGCAAGGCTGGCGACATGGTCGTCAACATCGCCCGTACCAAGAACCTGGGCAACCAGCGTTCTTCGACTTCCGATATCTCCGTCCAGCTGGTGCCGCCCCGCACCTTCTCGCTGGAGGAGGCGCTGGAGTACATCGCCGACGACGAACTGGTCGAGATCACTCCCAAGAACATCCGCCTGCGCAAGCGTCTGCTCAACGCCACCGACCGCAAGAAGGCTGCCGTCCGCGCCGGTCAGGTCAACAAATAAGCGCTGGGCTTTATAGCTTTAACGAGAAAGGGCGTCGACCGCAATGGTCGGCGCCCTTTTTGGTACACGGGGATTGAGACGGCCTGCACCACCACAAAGGTGCCTGTCCCCTTTGTGGTGGTTGGTGGTTAGGCGGTGGGGAGTCCCGGCGTGTTAGCCGGCTGCTGCGGCTTGAGGTGGGCGTTGCGCCAGATGATTTGGATGATGTAGCCGAGCATAAAGACGAAGGCCACGCCGCTGACAAAGTTGCCCATAAGAGGAAGTGCCGTGAGTGCGCCCGCGACGATACCGCCCACGGCGGCCATGGCGTAGCGATTCTGGTTGTGTCCGACCATGCGTGCGACCGCGGTGCCCGTAAATGCCGCCGAGACCAGGGCGATGCCGATGATGCCGCACATGAGGGCACCGGCGAGCGACAGGCCTGCAATCGAGATGATGAGCAACAGGACGGCGGGAACGACGGCGACCGTGCCCAGAAGACCGCTTACCCACAGCGGCGTGGGACGCTGATGCAGCATGCCGGCGGCGCTGGCGGTTGCGCGCGGAAAGACAAGCTCAAGCAGGATGGCGACAAAGCAGGTAGAAAGCGCCGCGGCAACGATGCCGCCGATAATGTCGTTGACCGTAGAGGTGTCCTCGTTTTCGGTTCGGTCGATCTTGAGAGCCCCGACCTGAGCGCCCTCTGCCCGCTCGGGATCCTGTGAGACGTGGGCGTTCACCGTGCCGGTGATGCGGGCGTTTTTGCCCAGGATGAGCTTGTCGGCCCAGACCTCAACATCGCCATCGACGGTGCCGTCAATGGTAACGGTGTCGCCGGCGAGCGCCGCCGATTTGGCAGAGCCACGCAGGGCGACCGTCTCGCCCGCCGCGTAAAAACAGTTGGCAGTGCTACCGGTGTTAAGCACGACGTGCTGGCCGGCTACCGTCACGCTGCCATCGATTGCGGTTTTGGCGATATCGATGGTACGCGCCGCCAGGCGAACGGCGCCGCCTACGGTGCAGTCGCGAATCGACAGGCTCTCGCCCGCCGCGATAATATCGCGGCCGATGGAGGCATCGTCTAGGTTGAAGCTTTGACCGGCCCAGTACAGATCGCCCTCGATACCCGACGGAGTTGAGTCAACTTCGGTCGCGAGCACGTTTCCCGCGGTGTCGGTGCTGGCGAACGATGCCGCGGGGAGTGCGGTGAGTGCGAGCGCAATCAGCGCGAATAGAATAGCGATGTGACTCCGCGCTTTGCGGCGCCGGGTTGACGGTACTTGGTTGTAAGGCATAGTGAATCCTTCGTTAGATACTCGACAGGTATCTAACAGGGTACCCAATGCGCAAGCGCTCTAAAAGAACCTGCCGGTTGCATTTCGAAGGGCTGGGCCGTGCTACCTACTTTTTACGGTGCAAAAAGCGTGCGATGTCGTCTTCGGTGGGGCTTTTGATGTCAAAGCGCAGCGATAGCCAACGCAGCCCCATGGTCACGATGACGCATACGACCAGCGCCGCGACATTGCTCATGAGCCCGCTCATGACGAGGCCTACATAGCTTGTCGATCCGGCGATGGCCGCGATGGCGTAAAAGTTAGTGCGTTGGAAAATGCCTGGCACCACGCCCATAAAGCCGTCGCGCAGCATGCCGCCGCCCACTGCGGTGAAGAAGCCCATCATGATGCATACGGCGGGCGCAAAGCCGTAGACCAGCGCCTTGTCCGCGCCGGTGGCCGCATAAATGCCGACCGAGATGATGTCGAGCAGGGGAATGAGCTTGTCGGGCTTATCGACGATTGCCGGGAAGATATAGATGATGGCCGCCGTGGCGATGGAGAGCGGTAACGCCATTGGTTGGTTGAGGATATACACGTTGCCGACCTGGAGCGTCATATCGCGCAAGAGACCGCCGCCCAGACCGCAGACCACTGCGAGCGCGACCGCGCCCACCAGATCGAGCTTGTGCTCGCGCGCGACCAGCACGCCCGAGATCGATGCCGCGACAACGGCGAACATCTCGAGCCAAAATGGGATAGCGACCATGGCATCCGAAGCATGTGAAGTAACGGTCATAGCGGCGGCGACGGGCAAGATGGGTCCTTTGAGTTGTAGGTTTGAACAATGCCCGTACATAGTACATGGTTGACGGGTCTGGCGACCCTATTGCTCGGCAAACGGTCGGGACTGGGTACGGTCATAGGGCCCAAGCATGTACATCACCCTCCAAAGATGTCGAAAAATATCGTTTTTGGGGGGTGATGTACGTGTTTGGGGATCTGGGTTGATGCTGAATGCGATGGGGGCGTGGCTGAATAGGAGGGATGTCTAAATTTTGAGCGGAGCTCAAAATTTATTCGGTTGGCTTGCGCCGACCGCGCTGCGCTAAAAACGCGCCACCGGCGCGTTTTCTTTACGCTTTGCGCCCTGGCGGGTTCGAACCCCTCCTTCTTCGCCGTATTTGCTTGTTAGGGACTCAAAACAAAAAAGCCCCCATTCCCGGGAGCTTTCTCAACCAAAATGGCGGAGGAGGAGGGATTCGAACCCTCGTGAC
>CALBOJ010000132.1 GCA_937896835.1 uncultured Collinsella sp. | reverse complement strand
GGGAAGTGTCGACTGTATGCTGCCGTTTTTGTCGATTTAGATGTTACGGAATACAGCGAGCTCGGCGCGAGGCAGCCGCTCGGCCACGGCGTCGGCTATCCAGCGCGCCCCGTCGGCCGTGACCACCTCGATCGCCTCCCTCTGCTCATCCGTCAGCAGGTCGAGGAACTCGTTGAGCCTGTCCTTCCCGTGGCCCCTGCAGGCCCACACGACCCTCCCGCGGTCGTGGTCCACCACGACGGTCATGTACCTCTGGCCCTTCTTGTAGCTCGTCTCGTCGACGCCGATCCGGCGAAGCCCGTCGAGCCTGCCGCGCCCGTCGGCCTCCTCCAGCGACGCCTCGACGCGCGCAGATGCCCCCGACGGTGTGCCAGTCGACGCGCGCCAGCTCGGCAAGGGCGCTGCGGCACATGTGCAGCGCGAGCCACGCGAGCCAGTCCTCGAAGGCCGAGGCGAACCTGCTCGAGGCGCACCTCGCCCAGGGGACGGGCGCGGTGCGCACGCCGTGCTCCGGGCAGCTGGCCCTGACGGGGGCGTGCTCCAGATAGCAGCGGGCGGCGCCGAGGTCGGGCGCCCTCCAGCGCCTGGGCCCGAGCCTGTCGTAGGCGGCGCAGCGCCGCCCGCACACCGGGCACCTCGGCGCGGCCCTCCTGGGCCTCACGGAGACGATTATGGAATCGCCCTCGATTCTCGCTCCCTCGATTACGGTGCGCTCGAGCCCGAGCGCCCTTTTGAGTAGACTGTTCAGCATGGCGGCGTTCCTTCGCGCGTTCATTTTTTTCTTTGGTCGGAAAACAACGATACGCGAGGCGCGCCGCCGCTGCTAGGCGGGCACTTTTACCGGGCGGCTAACCCACACAAACCCCCGGAGAGCCTTTATTTTGGCAGGTTTTATCTGGGCAAACGCCAACCGCCGTGAGGAGAGCTGCTTGCCCTTGCGGCGGCCTTCTCGCCGAAAAACCAAGTGAGTAGACCTTTTGCAGGAGGCCGAGCACACTCCAAAACGCCACAGCTCTGACCTGCGGTTTTATTTAGCGTTTGTCGCGGTGTGCTCGACAGATCCAAAAAAGCCTACTCACTTGCATCTGAGGCGCACCGGATCGGCAAAAAACCGCCGCGAAAGGGGTCCGATCCTCTTCGCGGCAGTTGTTAATACGCCGAACTTGTTATCGCAAAAGCCAATCACGCGCCGAGACCACGCTACAGTCTTTCGACTCATACGTTGAATCCACGCGGGCCACAACATAGCGCGCATCTTTTGCAATGTCGATCTCATCGCATACAGCCCGTAAATGGCGGGCGTACTTATCGTGATACGTTCTGGATGATTTTATTTCGATAGCCTTGGGACTCCCTGAGTTTGTGCAGTCGAGCAAATCGATTTCTCGCTTGCCGTCGTCCCTATAGAAATACAACTCGGGATTCTCGCCCACGTTGAGATGGCTCTTCGCCGTTTCGGAAACGATGAGGTTTTCGAAAACTGCCCCCAGATAAGAGCTCTCCAAAAGTTGCTCCAGTGATCCAATTTTGAGCAAGTAGCAGAGCAGCCCCGTGTCGTAAAAATAAAGCTTGGGCGTTTTAGTCAAACGTTTCCTGGCATTTGCATAATAGGGCTGCAGTGAAAACGTCAGGTAGCTCTGTTCCAGGATAGACAACCAGCTTTTAATGGTCGATACGTTCACACCCGTATCTCGAGAAAGCGAAGATATATTAATGAGAGCACCGGCGCTCTGGGCAATTATGGACAGAAACTTATGAAACTCCGCTTTATTGCGCACGTCAAGCAAGCCCACAACATCGCGCTCAACATAGGTATCAATATAGCTGGGGAAATAAACCGAGGACGGCATTCCGGCGGAACGCAGGCGAGGGTATCCCCCTTCGAGCGCAAACAAATCCACTTCCAACTGCCCCTGCTGGCCCCTCTCCGCTTCTCGAAACGAAAATGGCAGCAATTTTAAGATCCCGACTCGCCCGGCAAGAGACTGGCCGATGCTTTTCATCATCAAAAAGTTTTGCGATCCCGTAAGGATGTATTGACCGGCGTCTCCCCGCTCATCCGAAACAACCTGAATCATCGAGAACAAATCCGGGGCGTATTGCGCCTCATCGATGATGAGTCCGCCCTTTCGGTTGCGGATAAAACTCACCGGATCCTCCAAGGCCGCGCGCCTCGTTTGGGGGTCCTCAAGCGTGACATAGGAATAGTCGGGAAAGGCATGCCTAACCAGCGTAGACTTACCGCTCTGCCTAGGCCCCGTCAACGACACAACAGGAAACCAACCCGCCATGCGAATGAGCAACTCATGCAAATCCCTGTTAATGTACTCGGCCATATCAACGCCCCTTATAACGCTGTTACCATAATCGTATAGTATCATTTGCCATAATCTTGCAGTAGCGTTTTCCATAATCTTGTAGTAGTGTTTTCCACAATCTTTTAGTAGCCCAGTTCAAAAACGTTATTTATAGAGCCGAAATCTCAGACCCTAAATAACAATAGCCACCACAATGGGAACTGTCCCCATTGTGGTGGCTTGCAGGCGAGTTAACTTGTTCGACTATCGTACGCGAGCCATGTCCGAGCCTAGAGCGTGGCAAGGCGCTTGGACTCGTGCGCGGCGAGCGCAATGGAGATGATGCCAGTAATGGCATCGGCCACCACCAGGGCGATCCACACGCCCTCGACACCCATCATGTTGCCGAGGAGGTACATAAGCGGCACCGAGCAGATCACATAGCGAAGCAGGCCCGTAAACGTGGCGACACCCACCTTCTCGACCGCCTGGAAATACATCGACATGGTCATGGCAAGATAGCCCAGGGCAACAGCCAGGATGACAGTACGCGTGGCGTTGGCGGCAACTTCAACGAGCGCAGGATCGCTGCCGGCAAAGAAGGCGCACACCGGGGTGGCGGCAAGCCAGAGCGCGACGGTGACCAGCGCCAGCGTCACAACCTGGTACTTAAGCGTGCAGGAGAGCGTCTCCTTAAGGCGTGCCCAAGCCTTTGCGCCGGCGTTGAAGGCAGCGATGGGCTGTAGACCGTAGGAGAAGCACTGGGCAACCATCATGGTAATGTAGAGGATGTAGCCGTTGATCACGCCAAAGGCTGCGATGTAGAGCGAGCCCATATCGCCGCCGAGCGAACCCAAAAGCGAGTTGGCAACGGTATTAAAGATAAAGGTCGCACCCTGAACCAGGAAGAACGGGAAGCCGATCTTGAAGATCTGGCCGCAGATGGCGAGGTCGAGCTTAAGGTCGGCCAGGCTAATCTGGAGCTGGGACTTTTTGCCCCCGATGAACCAGAAGATACCGATGGCCCAGATACCGATGGAAAGACCGTAGTACACGCCAGCTCCCATAACGCCAAGCTTGAGTACAAACGTGGAAAGCGCAAGCCAGCAGATAGCGACGATGGCAGACATGGTCATGAGGTTGGCCTGGATCTGAACCTTCTCGTCCACACGCATGACGGCGGTGACCATCTGACCAATGACCGTGAGCGGCAGCAGCACGGAGAAGGTGCGCACGCCGGCAACGGTATCGGCCATGATGTCGGGCGTGGCGCCGAAGAATGCGCAGATGGGCTCGGTAAACACAGCCATCACCACAGCAAGCAGCACACTCACAATCGTGGTAAGCCAAAAGCCCTGGCTAAACGCCTTGCTGGCGCCCTTAATGTCGCCGGCACCCAAAAGGTTGCCCACCACGGCGGGCACGCCGGTGCCAAACAGGTTACCAAAGGCCAGGTTAATGTACTCGACCGACATGATGATCGAGACACATGCCAGGCCGTGGGCACCCAAGCCCCAGCCCATGACAAGGCCCTCCAGGACCACCATGATGATTTGGGCAAGCATACCCTGGCCGGTGATGATGGTGTACTTGCGCACCAGGCCGGGAATCGGCTGCGAGGCAAGCTCACGCTCCTCCTCAACAGCGGCGGTTGTTTCTTCTGCCATTGTTCTCCCCTTTCCATGAGAGATTGATGAATGGATGGATGGATGGATGGGCGGCACGCACAGGCTGTGGCACCGCCCAGCGATGCAGCAGCCCCGCTAGGCCTCGTAGACCACCTTGCCGGCAATCATCGTGAGAGACGCCGTGGCCTCGAGGACCTCAGCCGGTTCGCAGTCAAAGAGGTTGCGGTCGAGCACACAGATATCAGCCTGTTTGCCGCATGCGAGCGTACCGATGCGATCCTCGGCATGCATGGCGTAGGCGCTGCCGTAGGTGTAGGCGCGCAGGGCCTCGGCCATGGTGATGCGCTCCTGCGGGAACCACCCTTCTGGGTTGGAACCGTCCTCGAGCATGCGGAAGACTGCGCCGTACACCTCCTCCATGGGCTCCAAGCCCACAACGGGGAAGTCGCTGCCCAAGTGCACCACGGCACCGCTTGCAAGCAGGCTGTGCAGGGGCCACGAAAGCGCTGCACGCTCGGGGCCCACGGCATCGTCCTTGGCAAGGTCAGCCATATCGAGCAGCATGTGCCACGGTTGCATGCCGGGGCATATACCAAGCTCCGCGTAGCGCGGCAGATCCTCGGGCTGAACCGTCTCGTTGTGCTCCATGGAGTGGCGGCAACCCCGCTTACCATGCAAGCGCTCGCCCTCCTCAAAGCAATCAAGCACAAAACGCACCGAGCGATCGCCGATCGTATGGACGCGCGTGTCAACGCCCCATTCCTGCGCCCTGACAATGGCGGCACGGATGCGTTCTGGATCCTCCGCGGGCTCACCGCAGGTATCGGGCGCGTTGGAATAGGGTTCAAGCATCCAAGCGGTGTGGTCGGAGCACACGCCATCAAGAAACTGCTTAAAGCCGTGCCACTCGACCTGCGTACCCGAGAAGGCGTATTTCTCCTTGATCTGCTCGAGCGTTAAGGACTCGTTTTCGAACAGATCGGTGTACAGGAACACGCGCAGTGGCAAGTCGCCCTTGGCATTAAGACCTGCCAACACCGCATACGGGTTTTCCATGCTCACAAACGTAGGATTGACCATGCCGACCGTAGTGATTCCCAGGGCATTGGCGCGCCGGGCGGTTTTTGCAAACGACGCGTCAACAACCTCGGGCGCTGGGTCGTAGACCTCATCCATAAAGAAGGAGCCGGCATTGTTGGAAAACACGCCCGTCAGGTTGCCGTCGGCATCCTTAAGGATCTTGCCGCCTGTAGGATCGGCCGTCTCGGTAGTAATGCCGACTTTCTCGATAGCGCAGGTATTGGCACTAAACGTATGCATGTCGACCTGCTGCAAAAATACCGGACGGTCCGAGATGTATTTGTCAATCATCGCAGCCGTGGGCATCTCGGGGATATCCCACTGGAACTGAATGATTTGGCAGCCCAGAATCCACTCATTATCGGGATGGGCGTTCGCAAACGCCACGACACGCTCCATCGCCATCTCAAAACTGGTGCAATCGATAAGGTTGACGGCAAAATCGGGGTCGGTCATAAACGCACCCTGAGCAAAATGCGTGTGCGAGTCAATCAGGCCAGGCATAACGAGCTGATCGCCAAAGTCGCGCACCTCAGTATCGGGGCCGATAAACGGCGCCAAGTGGGCATCGTCACCGCAGGCAACGATCTTATCGCCACGCACGGCAACGCCGCCCTTAAACGGTTCGAGCCCATCGCCGGTAAAAACGGTGTTGCTCTTGATAACTACATCAGCCTTGTCCATGTGAGCCTCCTCAGGCATCTTTGGTTGCAACGCGGACGCACCGCCCGCGTGGGCACTCGGTTGGGAGCGTAGCGCTCCCGCATCGGCGCGTGCCTACAAGCCGTGCTCGGACGTCTGTCCCACGTCCGCGGCTTCGCGCTACACCCATTGATACACAGGGGCAAATCCGTGCCAAGGCCAGGGATCGCAAACGGTCAGTTTAAGCAGGTTTACACGCTTTACCTGCAGGTTTATTGTCTGAGATTATTACCGCGTCATTACGCCCAACGGCGTGCCCGCCCACACGGCAAGACCCGCATGCAAGGAAGAATAGGACTAGGAACGCCAAAAGGCATCTATGAGGTCATCTCGGTTGGAGACACCGCTTTTAACGTAGATGCGATGCAAGTGCGCCTTGACCGTGCCAGGGCTGATGACCAACTCGCTGGCGATGTTTTGGGCGTCGTTGCCCTTCAGCACCAGCGTGAGCACCTCCTGCTCGCGCCGCGACAGCTTATGGGCATCGGCATAGATCACAACGCGTGATGCTAGATCGTCCCCAGAGCGTGCGCTCTCGGCCGCCACGTCCTCATCGGCACGCGGATGACGGGCATACACGCGCAGGATATGGCTAAACTGGCAAAAGAGTTGGACCGCGCATGCCACGAGCAGCACGTTTTCGGAGATATTGCGCTCGGACAGATACCACAAAAAGAGGCTGATGACGGGGTTTTGAGAGTCGGGGCGGCAGAGCAAAATCATGTAGGTGTCCTCGGCGATTACGCAAAACGCAAGAACGAGTGCCACCTTCCAAAAGAGCTTTGAGCGGTCGAGGTCGAGTTTCTCAACACGCGTGGCCCTGTGCCGGTAATGCCAGGCGGCATAGGCAAGACATCCTGCATTGCCCAGGTCACGCGTGAGCCAAAAGAGATACTGCTGCATCTCTCCGGCAGCACCGCTGCGAGGCACCAGCACCAATTGCAAGATTGAAAACGGCACGATAGCAAGTCCGAGCATGCGCGACGTCGGCCTTTTGCGCAAGCGCGCAAACATCCACAGTACCACGCAGGCATAGATGGCAATACCGAGCACGCAGCGCAGCAAGGGGTGCTGCAACGGCTCGCTAAAGGTAACAGCGTAGTCGTATTTGAGCCGATTGTACTCGTCAAAAAAAATGACCGACATATCGAGCATGTAGAGCAAAAAGCCCGCCGCGGCCACCAGGCTGTCGCGACGGCGCGTCATGAGCCAAACCACCAATGCCACGGCACTGGTCACCAGAGCCACACCCATGATAATTGTGGTGTAGATATAGAATGCGAAGCTCATGTCCCCCCCTGTTCAGATGCTGTGAGGATGTTAACAGATTCTTTGCCGCAAGATTAGACTCACCGATTAAACGTACTGTATCGTTTAGATAAACAAGCTGTGTCTCACCGATGAAAGGAGATGCCATGACACCGATCGCTCCGCTCAAGATGCTCGTCGCGCCCGCCGCCAAGGCCATCACCCGACTCGGTTCTTCCATGACCTACGACGATGTCCCCTGCGCCGTTGAGGCGCGTTCGGACAGCTGCCCCTACCTGGGCCACGTCCCCTACTTTGCGCCTAAGCTCGTTTCCGATCCCGAGCACCGCGAACAGTAATCCAAGATGCACCAAGCGCCGCGTAACTCGCGGCGCTTACTGTTTTGGTGCAAAGTAACCTGACCCCCGTGCACCAACGCCGGGATTGTCGACGCTTCGGCCGCGGCGCGATATGAGGCGCGAAACCTCGCCCAGCAACACGCCGATCACCACACCCATGAGAATGGGCAACTTTGCCATTTCGGCGGGCGAGCTGTTGAGCGGCACAATCGTAGCGACAATCGAAAGCACGAGCTCTATCACGGGAATCGCGAGCGCTACCACGAGCACCTTACCCTCGAAGGGTGCGCGGAACACACGCGGGCGACCGTCGCATTTGCGCAGACGCCAAAACGCCGGGAACATCGGGATATAGCTCATAAGCAAGAAGACGACGTTCATCGAGAAGAAAACCCAAAAGACATCGGAGCCCTCGCCCAGCGGAATCTGGAGCAGTAGCACCATACTTGCAAAACAACCGTTAATGAGCGCCGAGCCGTTGGGCATGCCGGTCTTTTTGGACACCAACGCAAAGGGACGCGGCATGTTGCCATGGCGCGCGGCATAGCTCGCTACGTTGTTGACGCCAAAGCTCCAGCAGATCATATTGGCGAACAGCGTCACCAAAAAGGCCACGCCCACGACCATCGTCAGCGGGTGGGTGCGCCCCACCATAGCGGCGACTGCGTCCACAATGCCCGAATCGAGTGAAAGCTGCTCGGTGGGAACCGCGGCTCCAATGCCGATGCCGCAAATGATGTAAATTGCCGCAATGGCCACGCCGCCGGCAATAACCGCCTTGGGGATATCACGCGACGGGTTCTTCATCGTGCTGGCAAAGGTCGCGACCACTTCGAAGCCCATAAAGTTGAACAGGATAATCGATAGGTACGTCAACGAATTGGTGTCGCCCAGATCTGGAATGAAGGTCTTAAACGACATGTCGTTGGCAAAGCCGTTATTGCAGGCAAACCAAATGCCGACGATTCCCACCACAGCGGTAATGAGCACCTTGATGACGGCGCCGCCGTCCATGACCCAATCTGCCTCGGCCACCGGCTGCATTGCCATGACCGTGACGCCCCACACAAAGGCAATCTCGATGGCGATTCGGATCCCGAGTGAAAACTCGATACCCCACACCGCATTAATGACACTGGGGAACATGCAGGCGATACTTGCCACCCACAGCGGAAAGTTAACCCAGTAGCACCAAGAGCAACGGGCGCCCCAACGGTCGCCCAGGCCCAAGCGAACCCAATCGTACAGGCCGCCCTCGGAATCAAACGCCGTACCCAGCTCGGCCACCACCAGACCATAGGGAAGCAAAAACGTAATGATAAGGAAGATCCACCAGAAGAACTGCACGTTGCCCATGGCAGATGCCGGAGCCGCCGCCTCGATGGTAAACACGACGCAGATAACCGAAAGGATAACCTCGATCAGGGAGAACTTTTTACCTGCCATGGCATGCTCCCCCCACGGCAAAAAGGATGGCATCTGAACCGAAGGCGCAGCCCAAGGTAGGGTTGCAGGCCGCGTCACCGGTACAGGTGCCATCCCAAAGAGAGGAGAGGATGCAGTTGTTGGACCAACGCTCGCGGAACGGGCGCGTGTAGATAACGATACGCTGGTACATAGATACTCCGATCAAAACGGCCGCGTTCGCGACCGGAAACTTTCGGCAATTGAAGACGCGTCTGACCTGGGAAATTCAAGCGAACAATTGGCCTAACCCGCAAAAATCCCAGGCCAGACGCGTACTCAATCAAAGAAAAGGGCACTCCGATGTGGAGGCAACGGAGTGCCCAAAGAAAACCCAACCGACCAAGACATCAAGCAAATCAACCATCAATGCCCCAAGATGGTCCGATTCACCGACCGTCCGATTGATCGGCTGGGTTTTCGAGGTGCCCCAGGTCGCCGCGAAAGAGGAGCGAAGCGTACTTTGGTACGCGAGCGACGGTTTGAGCGGCGAGATGGGGTGCCTCGGAAAGCCAGACGTTTACTCGGCGTGCTCAGGTGCGCCAGATTGGCGCGAACGAGGAGCGTAGCGTACTGACGCTACGTAAGCGACGAGTGAACGCCAAGGTGGCGTGCCTGAGTTACGCCGAGGGCTCCTGCTGGGTAATGCAGTGGATATTGCCGCCGCCGAAGACGACCTGCTCGGACTGAACGCCGACGCACTTGTAGACGCCCTCGCCCCAGACCTCGTCATAGATCTTCTGGAGCGTGTCAACGGCCAGCTGGTCGTTCTCGTCGCCGTACTGCGGGACGATAACGCCGTGGTTGGTGACCAGGTAGTTCATGTAGGAGGCGATCAGCGGCTCGTCGGGAACGCGCGGCTCGGCGTTCTCGTCGGCGTCGATGGTGTCGCAGGAAGCCTGGTCCATGAACAGCGGGTTCACGGGCATGCAGAGCTTGTAGACCTTCATCTTGCGGCCCTTGGCGTCAACGGCGTTGGAAAGGGTCTCGTAGGCAGCGTGGCACTGCTCGTAGAACGGATACTCGGGATCGTCGGTCCAGATGCAGGCCATGACGCCCGGGGCGATGAACGTGGCGACGTCATCGATGTGGCCGTTGGTCTCCTCGGGGTCGATGCCCTCCTTGACCCAGATGACCTTCTCGACACCCAGGTAATCCTTGAGGTGCTCGTCCATATAGGCGCGAAGCTCCTCGCTCCAGGGCTCAAACTTCTTGTGGAACTTGGGCCAGATGGACTCGGGATCATCTTCCTCCTCCAAAACCGCAGAGCAGGTGCGACCCGGGGAAAGCAGGCACTGGTCGGTCACGACAAGGGTGCCCTCGCCGTCGACGGTGATGGAGCCGCCCTCGAGGATCATGTCATCGGGACGATAGCGACGGCAGCCGGAGAGCTCAGCCATCTTAAGGGCGATCTGCTCGTCCTTGTCCCACGGGAAATAAAGACCGTCGACGAGACCGCCGTAGGCGTTGAAGTGCCAGTGGTTGGCGCGCTTCTCACCCTTGCCGTTGATGACGTAGGTGGCGGCGGTGTCGCGGAACCAAGCGTCGTCGGTGGTCATCTCGATAACGGTGACGTTCTCGTCGTTCTCGAAGACGGCCTTGCAGTTGGCGTAGTCAGCCTGATTGGCGCACATGGTGACCGGGGTGAACTCGGCGATGGCGCGGGCGATGGCGGCATACTGCTTCTGAGCCGGCTTGGCGCCGTGGGCCCAGGTGTCGGTGCGGTGGGGCCAGCCCATCCACACGCGATCCTGCGGGGCGAACTCAGCAGGCATGAAGAAGCCGTCGGCCTTGGGAGTGGACTCGGACTCGGTGATCGTACGCATAAGATTTCCTCCAAATCGAACGATCGCTTGCCGCGGGCGGGTTACCCGCGGCCTAAAACCAAGAGATAGTGGGCGCCCGTCCCCCGGCAAAGGTCGGGGCGCCCGGTACCGGTTTTCACGGAGCCGCACCGGCGAGCGACGACGTAGCCAAGTGCGCGGAGACATGCGCACGAAGGATACGAGAGAGAGGTTGGGGCGGGAGGTGGTTACCGGAGCTATCGCTCGCACCCGCCCCAGGGAATGGTTAGCAAATTTGTCGCTTTGGGCACGCCCCCGAAGAGGCTAGAGTGCCCGGAGTCGGGAGCGACAAGCCCGACGAAGCGTACTTTGGTACGCGAGGAGGGTTGGAGCCCCGAATCCGGGTGCTCTAGTCCTCTTCGGCCTCGGCGGCCTCCTCAGCCAGGCGCTGAGCAGCCAGCTCAGGGGTGAGACCCTTGTACTCGGTCTCGCGACCCTTGGCGCTGACGACGCGGACGACCTCGCCGATGAGCACAAGCACGATGAAGATAACGATCATCGGGACCTTGTCGCCAATTTCATCGACGGAGAACGGAACCAGCGTTGCAACGATGGCCAGGATCAGCTCGATGCAGGGGATGGCCAGCATAACCTTCATCATGGCGCCCTTAAACGGGAACGTGAAGATGCGCTCGCGGTTCGGGTCGTTCTTACGAAGGTTGAGGAACGCCGGGAACATCGGGATGTAGGTGAGCAGCAGGAAGACGACGGAGGTGCCGAAGAGCATCCAGAAGACACCGTTGGAGATGGCGTCGATGGGAACCAGCTGCAGGCACAGCACCAGGGAGGCAACGACGGCGTTGACCAGGTTGGCGCCGTTGGGCATATCGTCGTCAGAGATCATCGAGGCGAAGACCTTGGGCATGTTGCCGTGCTCGGCAGCGTAGCGGGCGACGGAGTTGACGCCGAAGGACCAGGCGGCCATGTTGGCGAACAGGGTGATCAGGAAGGCGATGCAGATGACCTTGAAGATCATGGAGTCGCCCACCATGGTCTGGACTGCGACAATCATGCCATAGTCGGGGTCGATGGAATCGGCCGGCACAGCAGCGCCGATGCCAAAGCCAGCGAACAGATAGATCACGGCGATGGACAGGCCACCGACGATAATAGCCTTGGGGATATCGCGAGCGGGATCGGCCATGTCGTCGGTCATGGTGCAGATGACCTCGAAGCCCATGAAGTTAAAGATGATGATCGACAGGTAGCCGAGAGCGTTGGTGTTGGTGAGCTCGGGCAGGAAGGTGGCAGCGGACATGTCGTTCGCAAAACCGTTCTCCATGGCATACCAAATGCCCAAAGCGCCAACGATAACGGCGACGGCGACCTTGATGATGGCGCCACCGTTAAGGACCCACTCGGAGTCGGCCGCCTTGGAGCGGCCCATGAGGTAGACGATCCACACAAAGGCAAGATCGATACCCATCTTGGCGATCAAGTTGAACTCGACGCCAAAGACCATGCCCAAAATGTCGGGGAACATGGTAGCCAGCGAGGCGATCCACAGCGGGTAGTTGACCCAGTAGTAGTACGAGATGCGGGCGCCCCATTTGTCGCCCAGGCCATCGCGTACCCAGTCGTAAATGCCGCCCTCGCCGTCATAGGTGGTACCGAGCTCGGCGACAACCATGCCGTAGGGAAGCAGGAAGGTCAGGATCAGGAAGATCCACCAGAAGAACTGCTGGTTGCCAATGGCAGCAGCAGGAGCGGCGGCCTCGCAAACGAAGACGACGCAGATGATGGTCGAAATGACCGTCAAGAAGGAAAGCTTTTTCTTTCCGTCGCTCATGATGAGCTCCTTCGCTCAGTCTTGGACAGATCCGAGGCCCTAAGGTATTAAGGCAATTGCTTGGGCCTCGGTGAGCGGGCGACAGGAGACGAGCATCCGCCACCCGCAAACGTGCTTTCAGAAGCCTTGAGGCTTAGAGCTGCTCGAGAGCCTCGAGAGCGGCGTGGAGCTCAGCCTTGGCAGAGTACTCGACACCCTCGTCGTTGAGCGGGGTGCGCTTGCCCAGGGCGGCAAGGAGAGCACGGATGGAGTGTTTGCGGTTCTCAGCCTCGACCCAGCACAGGGAGCGCTCGGGATCGTCCATGACCTCGTCGACGACCTCCTCGTTGCGGGTGGCCGGCAGGCAGTGCATGAACTTGGAGTTGGGGCCGGCGAAGTTCATCATGTCCATGGTGACCTGATACTTGGGATAGAACACGTCCATGTAGTTCTCGCCCGAGACCTCCTCGTCGTACAGGCCATACCACACGTCGGTGTAGATGAAGTCGGCGCCCTTGATGCACTCGATGTCGTCGGAGATGACGACCGAGCCGCCGGAGACCTTGCAGTTCTCCTCGGCGATGGCCATCATCTGCTTGCCGAACTCGGCGCGCTCCTCGACGGTGCCAACGTGCAGACCGCCGTCGGGGATCTGGTGACCCTTAGGTCCAAACTGGACAAACTTCATGCCGACCTTGGAGGCGATGAACATGAGGGAGACGCAGACCTGGGTGGCGTCGCCGATGAAGGCCAGGGTGCAGTCCTCGATCTTCTTGCCCTCGGGGAGATTCTCGAGCATGGTCATGAGGTCGCCCATCTCCTGCGTGGGATGGTTGAACTCGGACATGCCGTTGATGACGGGCACAGCAGAGCCCTCGGCGAGGCCGACGACGTCCTTGTGACGGTCAACGCGAGCCATCATGATGTCGAGCAGCGAGCCCATAACGCGAGCGGTGTCGCCCAGGGACTCGTGACCGCCGAGCTGGATGGTGCCGGGGCCATAGAACTGAGCATGGCCGCCGAGGTCGGTCATAGCGGTCTCGAAGGAAAGACGAGTGCGGGTGGAGACCTGCTGGAAGATCATGCCAAGGCTCTTGTTGCGGAGCAGGTGCGGATAATAACCGTCAACCTTGATGGCCTTCTTCATTGCCAGGCCAAGATCCTCGATAGCCAGGATCTGCTCTTTGGTGAAGTCGTTGGTGTCGATGAAATCCTTAGGCAGTGCCATGTCGATTTCCTTTCCGCCGGTCTTGCCGACTATTACTATGAGGCGCTCGAACATCACGCCTCGTGTTGACAAGACCATCATTCACCCGTATGCAATTTTTACCTAGTTTATTCGGGATTAAAGACCGTTCACGGAGTTACATCCCCTCTAAACCAATATAAACCCGCAGGTCAAGAGTTTACAGGGGGTTTACCATCTAGAACCGCGAACGGTATACGGCTATGCTGTATCTCGGCGCCTAATCCGCAATGAAACGAAGGGTTGAGACGTCTATATCCCACAAGGTATACAGAGCTCGGCCATAGATTAAATGAGATGGGACGGTGACAGATGAACACTCTGATGTTCTTCTATACCCTAGCAATACTCGTGATCTGTATTGTGACGGCAATGCTTTCGCTTGCCGCCTATGCCTCATCTCGTCGACGCTTCTTTGTCTATGGCAGCGGCGTATTTATCTGCTATGCCATCGAGATGACCGAGATTTTCTTTTTTGAATACACGCTGCAAAACCAGAGTTTTCCGGCCAACGACTATTACTCCATTACCATGCCTGTGTTGCGGACCCTTGTGGCGACCGCTTCGCAGGCTTTTATTTGGCTCATTGCCATGGACTTGCTCGACAAACATTCTAAAAAGCAGTTCGCTATCCCCGTCTTAACGTTTTTGCTGTGCGAGTCGCTGATTATCGTCGCTGTCCCCTACGGCCCCATTCATCAATGGCTCTACTACACGATGCGTCAGGTATTCCTTGTTTTCGTGGGGCTATATATCTTTTGGACGGCACGCAAGAGCACACAAGTCGAGCTGAAGGCACGTGTCAACAACCAACAAAAGCACCTGATTATCGGCGCTATTCTGGTCGGTTGCATCGTTGCCGAGGATTTCTACAACATTCTGATTGTCCCCATGAGTCTGGCGCCCTCTTGGCTGCAACTATATCTGTCCGAGCGCAACTTTAGCGAAAACGTCTTTGCCTGCTACTTTGCGATTCTGCTGATCATCTACTCCTACCACGTGCTTTCAATCCGCATGCAGGAGGCGCCCGAGGAAAAGAACGTCAGCGATCTTGATCGACACATCGAAGAGCAGATGCCCTTCTATCGCAACGCCTACAAGCTCTCCAACCGCGAGACCGAAGTCATGCGTCTGGTCGTACTGGGCAAATCGAACCAAGAGATCGCTGACGAGCTATTCCTTGCCGTGGGCACCGTCAAGACCCACATCCACAACATCCTGGTCAAAACCGAGCAGCAAAACCGCACGACGTTGATCCTCCACTTTTGGAAGCGATAACCTGCCAAAAAGGGACAGGT
Source organism: uncultured Collinsella sp. (assembly GCA_937896835.1). Lineage (GTDB taxonomy): Bacteria > Actinomycetota > Coriobacteriia > Coriobacteriales > Coriobacteriaceae > Collinsella. The sequence continues at coordinate 41,483 of CALBOJ010000132.1, read as the reverse complement.
TTATTTTGGCAGGTTTTATCTGGGTAAACGCCAAAAACCGCCGCGAGAGAGCTGCCTTCCCTCGCGGCGGTCTTCTAGCAGAAAAACCAAGTGAGTAGACTTTTTGCAGGAAGCCAAGCACGCCCCAAAACGCCATGGCTCTGACCTGCGGTTTTATTGAGCATTTGTCGCGATGTGCTTGGCAGGTTCAAAATAGTCTACTCACTTGTATCTAAGACGCACCAGATTGGCAAAAACCGCCGCGAAAGGGCCCCTGGTCCCTTCGCGGCGGTCATACGCCTCTGATTTTGCGACGATTTTGCCCGCTTGTTACTCGCTGTAACGGGTGGCGATGGCAGCTTGTACCATGCCGGTGCTCATGAGGTACGTTACCAGGAAGTAGCCACCATAGGCCGCCAGGAAAATCGCGCAGGTGAGGCCCACGGTGCCGCCGATGCTCATATTTCCGAAAATGCTCACCAGCTCGATGATCACCTTAAGTGCCACAAAGGAGTGCGCCAGGCCCACTGCCAGCGGGAACAGGAAGAATACCGCTTGCTGCGCCATCACCGAATGGCGAATCTGGCGGTCGTCGCAGCCGATCTGTGCCAGCACACGATAACTGCGGCTGCCGTCGGCCACGTTGGAGAGTTGCTGGATCGACAGAATCGCCGCGCATGCAACGACCAATACAAAGCCGATGTAGATGGCTAGGTAGCTAATAAGACCGTTCATTTGCGCTGCTTGCGTGTACATCTCGGAGCGTGTGATGAAGGTTCCCCACGACCCCGGCTCCTTGCCGTCAACGAGCAGATTGTCGAGCACAGTGTATTTAATACTCTCGTCTGCCTCGGTCGTATCCATCCCCTGTTTGTAGTTAACGAGCAGGCTACTGGAATACGGCTGCAGATTAAGTTGGGACAACAGCTCGTCGGCAACGACGACGGTACCCGGATTACTGCCCATCGCCGAGTTGGCGATGGCCGCCGTATCTTCGTCCGACTTATCGGCTGCGGGCTTGAGTGTATGCCCGCCCAAGGTGAGGGTATGGCCGCCGGCCATGTATTTGGTGTACAGGTCGACCAGCTCGCCGCCCATATCACACGTGAGCAGATACTGGTCGTGACCGATGTGCACCGGCTCCTCGCCCATCATCTGGCGCAGTTTGTTGTACTGGCTCGCCGGCGTCACAAACAGACCCATCGCATCGGCATTGCTACCCCCGAACGCCTTGGGAAGCTTTTCGCCCATGATCTTGCACATCTCACTTGGGGTCACCGAAGGATTCGAGCCGCCAACCGGGTAACTCAGATACGAATCGATCTGCACATGCTCACCGGCAACATCGGCGATATTGACCTTCTTGCCGGTCTCGTCGTTGTTGTCCGCCGACTTGCCCTTAATGCCGTCCGCAACGTTATCGGAATCGATACGATCGCCGTGCCATGGATCGCCGTGCCATGCGGGGTACAAATCGACCGTTGTATCGGCCAGCACCATGCGATCGGCTTCAGACGGATTGATGTACTCTTTGTAGTAGTCAAGCGTATCGGGCGTGTAATAGACATACGTCTGAGACACGTCAACAGGGTTATAGCGCTCCAGGTTCTCGTTCATCACGTTGGCAATCGACATACCGCACGTCACCGAGGTGATGGCCAAAAACAGGAGCATCGCGATGACGCCCATCGAAAAGCACACCGTGTTGACCTTGGCCGCAAGCTGGCGCACGGTAAACATGTTGAGGCCGCGCCAATACACGCTGCGCAGGCTCTGCAGCAGCTTGATGAGCATGCCCGAGAGTCCCCAGAACAGGGCAAAGGTGCCCACGGTAACCATAGCGGTCGTAATACCAAACTGGTTCATGGCCTCTTGCAGCTTGCTGTCCGTCGCGGTTAGCGGGAACCCATCACGTAGCAGACGGTAATAGGCCACGCCCACAAGCACCGCGCCCACGGCAAAGATGGCAATCGCGATCCAGGGGTTGCGTGTCTTGATGCTCTCGTTGCGACGCTCGGCACCCATAAGCTCGATGAGTTTGGTACGACGCACGGCGCGAAGGTTCAGCAGTAGCGTGAGCACAAACATTACGAGCATGCAGGCAAGGGTCAGATTGAACGCATGCACCGAGAAAAAGAAGTGGAAATTGGCGATCTGTGTCTTAAAAAGCGAGGCCGTAAAGAACGTCATGAGCTGGGAGAGTCCCACACCCAGCACAATGCCGGCGACAAAGGCCACGACCGAAACGATCACCGTCTCGAGCGCCATGATCGTGGCGACGCGCCCACGCCCCATGCCGAGCACCTGGTACAGGCCAAACTCCTTCTTGCGGCGTTTCATGATGAAGTTATTGGCATACACCATCAAAAAGGCCATGACACCGGCCAAAAAATACGTCAGGTCGCCGAGCATGCTGCCCATAACCTGCGCCAAGCCCTCTTCATCGATTCCGGCGATGTCGACCTGCATCGAGATGGTGTTAAAGGCATAGAAGACCGTGACGCCCAGAGTGAGCGTCAAAAGGTAGACGAGGTAGTCGCGGCCGGCGCGGCGGACGTTGCCCCAAGCGAGTTTACAGAGCATCGGAGCCCTCACCGCCCATCATGGCAACGACCTCCATAATGCGGTCGAAGAACTCTCGGCGATCGGTGTCGCCGCGGCGCAGCTCGGTGAAGATCTTGCCGTCGCGAATAAACAGCACACGGCTCGTGTAGCTGGCGGCAAAGCTATCGTGCGTGACCATGAGCACCGTGGCGCGCAGGCGGCGATTCAGGGCCTCCAGGCTCTCGAGCAGCAGGCGAGCGCTCTTGGAATCGAGGGCGCCGGTAGGCTCGTCGGCCATGATCATGGTGGGGTCGGTGACGAGCGCACGAGCCGCGGCAACGCGCTGCTGCTGACCGCCGGACATCTGGTAGGGATACTTGTCGAGCACCTGACTAATGGACAGACGCGCGGCCACATCCTGCACTCGGGTCGAGATCTCTGCCGAGTTTGTGCGGGCGATGGTGAGCGGCAGGGCGATGTTCTCGCGTGCCGTGAGCGTATCGAGCAGGTTGGAGTCCTGGAAGATAAAGCCGAGCTCCTCGCGGCGGAACTGCGAAAGCTTAGCCTGCTTCATGCGTGTTACGTCCTGCCCGTTGATGCGGATCGTGCCACTTGTGGCGCTATCGATGGTCGACACGCAGTTGAGCAACGTCGACTTGCCCGAGCCCGAAGCGCCCATGATGCCAACAAATTCGCCGCGGTTGACGGTAAAGCTGACGTCGTTGAGCGCGCGGGTCACGTTGCCCAGCGCTCCATATACTTTTTCGAGATGCGCGACCTCCAGTACCGGGGTCGCCATGTGCGTGGTTTGCATACCGAGTCCTTTCTTGCGATTAGTCTACGGCATCTATAGTCGCAAGAAGACGAGTCGGCTACCATCGATATGGCTTACGCTTGCCTTACCGTTGTGTAAGGTACGGGTAGCTAGCCTGCCACGCGTTGATGTTGAGAGAGGACTCCTGTTGAAGACTGTTCATGTTGCCGCTGGGATCATTCGCAAGGATGGATCTGATAAGCTGCTTGCCGTGCAGCGCGGCTATGGCGACATGCAGGGACTTTGGGAGTTTCCCGGTGGCAAGCTCATGCGCGGCGAGACACCCGAAGACGCCGTACGCCGCGAGCTCATGGAAGAGCTGCAGGTCAAAGTCACCAACCTGCGCGATTTTTACACCGTTGAGTATGACTACCCCGATTTTCATCTCTCGATGGAGTGCTACTACTGCTCGCTCGCCGATGAATCCGACGAGCCCCAGAAGCATGACCGTCAGCTTGATATCCGTTGGATTCCGCGCACCTCGCTTGCCACGGTGAAATGGATGCCCGCCGACAAAGGGCTTATCGATGCGCTGATTGAGCTGAAGGAAGATCGGCTTGAGGCCAACAGCACTGCCAAAGATGCCAAGGCCGCCACGACCGAACACCCCGCCGCCAAACCCAAGCGCGCACCTAAGCGCCGCAGCAAAAAGCGTCCCAAGCCCGGTCTGCTCGACGGCATCGATACCTCGGACCTCTCCGCTGACGAGCGCGAACTGGTCCGCCGTCGCGCCGCCATCAAAAAGTCCATGAAGGGCAACAAGCGCGCCAACACCAAGCCCGAGCTGCTCGTTCGCCAGCGCCTGCGCGCAGCGGGCCTTACGGGTTATCGCTTGGAATGGAAGGTTCCCGGCAAGCCCGACATTGCCTTTCCCGGGCGCAAGATCGCCATCTTCGTCAACGGCTGCTTTTGGCACCGCTGTCCTAAGTGCAATCCAAGCCAGCCCAAGCGCAACGTTGAGTTTTGGGAGGCAAAGTTTCGTCGCAACGTCGAGCGTGACCGAGCCGCCATCAACGCACTTACCCAAATGGGCTGGACGCCCATCACCGTCTGGGAATGCGAGCTCAAGAAAGACCGCATCGACGCCACCATGGAAAAGGTCATCGAGCAGGTACGGGCTGCAGAGCCGCAGCGCTAACAGCGAGCATTCACACGCTCCGCACGTCCGCGCCACGTCTACGCCACAAACCTTAGAAAGCCCTTAAGCTCAAAACCTTTCAAGAGTGTTACTCAATAGCCTTGACCTGCGGTTTCATCGTAACACCAAACCAGGTTAAGCCTTTCTTTAGCGCTTCTTTGCAGCAACCGCGGCATAATACTGCCAGCGCACGGGACCTAGCAGCACACCCCGTGCGCAATCTTTTGGTGGACATCGAGGAGGCCGCATAAGCATGCATTCTTCCAACGGCGCAGCACAGCAGCCATCCCTAAATCATGCAAACCTTTTCTCCTTCCCCCCGACACAGAGAAACGGCCTCCTCGACTCCCCCACCGCAAAAGCCAAACGCTCAATCGACCAGAGCCACAACTTGCGAGCATCGTTCGAAAGGCTCCAAGCATCCCTAGACAAGGCGTTCCCCGAACAGGCAAGAGCAATCTAAGCCCATCGCGCTTTATACTGATGCCATGCGAAACATGGATCACATAGAATTGCACCGCGGAGGACGCGAGGAAGCGTTCCCCGAGACCGCCGAAGACTGGCCCTATATTGCCGAACGCGCAGAATTCGCTCGCTATCCGGGCAATTCCGTCCCCTGGCACTGGCATTCCGAAGTTGAGCTTTTCTACATGGAGCAGGGAGTGATTGACTATCGAACGCGCGCGGCTCATGAGCACGTACGCTTTGAGGAAGGGTCCGCCGGCTTTATCAACGGCGGCGTTTTGCACAGCACGCTGCAATCGCCCAATTCGGCGCCAGCCATTCAAATGCTGCATATCTTTCAGCCGTCGATGCTCGGCGATCCCGCGGGACGTCTCCAAAAGCGCTACATCAATCCATTACTTCAATGTCGAGGCGTCGATGTGCTCAAATGGTCGCCCACCAACCCCGACGATATGCCCTTTATCGATTTGCTAAAGAGTTCCTTTAACCACGACCTTCAACGGCCGCAGAACGAGATGGCGCTTCGGAACAGCTTGTCAGAGCTCTGGATTCAGATTTACGCCAAGGCCGAACCGCTCTTTTCCTCCGACAACGCCTCTTGGATGACCAACCGCGACGTACAGTTCAAGGCAATCCTGGACTATATCCGCGCAAACTATGCAGCCGCTATAGATGTGCCCCAGATGGCATCTGCAGCCGGCGTAAGCGAAAGAGAGTGTTACCGCATTATCGAAGCTTGCGCAGGAACGACCCCGGCGGCATATCTGCGCGCATACCGCGTAAACCGTGCTTGCGAACTTTTGGCACACACCACGCGAACGGTCCAGACAGTCGCGCGCCAATGCGGCTTTGCGACAGCAAGCCATCTTGGCCAGGTATTTAAAGAACAAATGGGGTGCACTCCTTCGAGCTATCGAGCAGCGAGGCAGAATCTCGATAGCACCAGGCAGAAATCCCGCTAGCCCTTCTTCTGTCACTGCATCAAACTTGCAGGCAAACAACGGATAGGAGCAATCATATGAAGCACTTTGACCATATCGTATTTGACGTTGATGGGACATTGGCAGATACAGAAGAAAGCGTTCTGTCATCGCTTGTCCAGATTGTCCAAGAAGAAACCGGCAAAACGCTTCCCCGACACGAGCTTGACTTTGCCCTCGGCATACCCGGCAAGGATGCCCTTGAGAAACTTGGGATCTACTCGCAGGCAACGTTGGATCGCTGGTGCCAAGTTGCCGCCAGCTTTAAAAGCACCATCAGCGTGTTTCCAGGTTTGCTTGAAGTCATCGCAACACTCGCCGATAGCGGCTGCAAACTTGGCATTGTCTCCTCACGTGCGCGCGACGAATACGCAAAAGAAATTGCACCCCTTGGTTTCGATAAGTATTTTGAGCACATCATCCTTGTCGAAGACACAACCGAACATAAACCCGCACCCGCACCCATGCTCGAATATCTCCGACGTGCGGGCGCGAATCCTGGCAACGTCGTCTACGTTGGCGACACCGTCTACGACGAACAATGCGCAACTTCAGCAGGGGTCAGTTTTGCCAGAGCGGCATGGGGATCACACCAAGACATCCCAAATGCCACCTACAACCTCGAAACCCCCAACGACCTGTTAACCCTAACAACCAAATAACCCACGCGTCCCACCCTTTCAGCCCTAACGCCACAAGGGCGATTGAGCAGGACGGTTTGGGCGGGTCCCGTACTTAGTTTCCAAAATCATTCCGCAGCGCGAAGGCCCCCGTTGTCAACGCTTCGAAGAAGCGAGACAACGGGGGCCTTCATGCGCGAGGACGTTTTGGAAACTAAGTACGGGACCCGCCCAAACCGTCCGGTGGGATCAGAGTACCCTTGCTGTTACTCTGCTTTGCCCACAGAGTTGAGGTTGGTCATGCGGATCTTAACCAGCTCGGTGATCTCACGCATGCCCTCCTTGGCCGGCTTCTTAGGATCGAAGCAGGCGGGGTTCTCGGCCATGTAGGCCATGAAGCCCTTGGTGTAGGCCTGACGCAGCTCAGTGGCGTAGTTGACCTTGCAGATGCCGTTCTTCACGGCCTCGGCGACCTGCTCATCGGGCACACCGGAAGTGCCGTGCAGAACCAGCGGCACGTCGACGGCGTCGCGGATGGCCTTGACCACGGACTGCTCGATGTGAGGATCGCTCGTGTACACGCCGTGGCTGGTGCCAACGCCAATGGCCAGCGAGGTGCAGCCGGTGCGCTCGACGAACTCCTTGGCCTCGGCCGGATCGGTGTAGGGGCTCTCGCCCTCAACCGCGGGACCGTCGTCCTCCTTGCCGCCAACCTTGCCAAGCTCGGCCTCGACGGGCACACCCATGGCGCGGCCAGCGTCGGCGACGGACTTGGTCAGGGCGATGTTGTCCTCGAAGGACTCGTGCGAACCGTCGATCATGACAGAGGTGTAGCCAGTGCGGAAAGCCTGCATGCAGCGGTCATAGCCATCGCCGTGATCGAGGTGCAGAGCGACGGGCACGGAAGCGCGCTCGGCGGCAGCCTTGACCATGCCGTAGAAGTAGTCCAGACCAGCGGTCTTGATGGTGCCCGGGGTGGTCTGCATGATGACGGGGGACTTGGTCTCCTCGGCAGCGGCCAGAACGGCCATAACAAACTCGAGGTTCTCGACGTTGAACGCGCCAACGGCGTAATGGCCGGCCTGAGCGTCCTTGAGCATCTTTTCGGTGGTAACAAGTGCCATGAGCGTTTGCTCCTCTCCCTCGCCCGCATCTGGACATCGGGCGTACGTGTCCGCAAGGCGTTTTACCTTGCGTTTTGCTGCGTCCATTGTATGAAATTCAGCGGCTTTGCATGTGCGAGATATTGAGCCCATGCAGGTCAATACAGTCGTTTTTGAAAAGTAAACGGAAGGAATTGGAGCCGAGTGGGCGTATTCGATATTGAATTTTGGGCGTTCAGCGTCTTTCTTTTATAGAAAAGATAAGTAATCGAAAGGCGTTTTCTTACTCAAAAAGAAAATGAACGAAAATAGGCTCAACACAATTCCTACAAATTTAGCCGAGAATGGAGCAAAAATGGCCCACGCAACAACCCGAGCTTTCGCCGATGAGCGTCGTTCCGCCATCATGGAGATGCTCGAGCATAACGCCTCGGTGCAAGTGGCAGAAATCGCCCAGACCTTTGGCGTGTCCTCCGTTACCGCCCGCGCCGACCTGGACGCGCTCGCCGAGTCCGGCAAGTTGCGCCGCACGCATGGTGGCGCTGTGTCTCTCCAGAAGCGACTGACCGTATCCACCCAGGATCGCCGCATCAACGTCAATGTCGCCGCCAAGCAGGCCATCGCGCAAAGCGCCATCGAGCTCGTCGGCAATGGCGACACGTTGCTTGTCGACTCGGGCACCACGGCGCTCGAGTTCGTCCGGCTCCTCGATCAGCGCGACGGCATCACCGTCATCACGGCCGACATTACCATCGCCGATTACATCGACGAGAGCATGCCCTCGGTCGATGTCGTCATGCTGGGTGGGGCACTGCGCAAAGGTCATCGCTATCTGTACGGTCCACTTACCATGCAGGCGCTCCAAATGGTCCACGCCGACCTTGCCGTCATGTGCCCCGGCGCTTTTGTCCCCCGCTGCGGCTTTACGACCGACTTTCCCCAAATGGCCGAGACCAAAACGGCTATGATCGCCGCAGCCCATCAAAGCGTCGCCCTCATGGACGCCAGCAAGGTTAACGGACGCGGCATGTACCGCTTTGCCGAGCTGGCAGATGTCGACACCATCGTGATGGACCGTGACCCCGATCATGCCGTTGCCACCTCAATCGCCGAGATCGTCGACGACGCCCGCCCAAATCTCCTCATCGCTGGCGCTTAAACAAAAACCACCACAAAGGTGCCTGTCCCCTTTGTGGTGGTTGAGCGTTAAAAGCGAAATATCGCTACTTGGAAAGCTCGTCGGCGAGGGCCTCGATCTGAGCGCGCGAGGCGTCGTTGAGCGACCCCAGCACAGTCACCTTGTTCTGCGCCAGGGTGATGTCCTTCATACCCTCGAGCTCCTTAGTCATAACCTTGGCAGCGGTGGGCGCCCAGGAGCCGGCCTCGACGAGCGCCACGGTGCGGTTCTGGTAGGCATGCTCGGCGAGCGTGTGGATAAAGGTGCTCATGAACGGGAAGATCTCGCCCTGATAGGTGATAGAGGCGAGCACCAGACGGTCATAGCGGAACGCATCCTCAACAGCCTCGGCCATATCGTCGCGAGCCAGGTCAAAGACGGAAACCTTCTGGCCGCGGGCCTCGAGCGCAGATGCGAGCTCTTCAACGGCAGCCTTCAGATGCCCATACACACTCGCATAGGCAATCGTGATGCCCTCGTCCTCGGGCTGATAGCTCGACCAGGTGTTGTAGGTGTCGAGGTAATAGCCCAGGTTCTCGGTCAGCACGGGGCCGTGAAGCGGGCAAATGATCTGGATGTCCAGATTGGCGGCCTTCTTGAGCACGGCCTGCACAAACTTGCCGAACTTGCCCACGATGCCAAAGTAGTAACGGCGCGCTTCGCAAGCCCAGCCCTCGGGATCCTCGATGTCGTTGGCGCCAAACTTGCCAAAACCGTCGGCACTAAAGAGCACCTTGTCGGTGGACTCGTAGGAGAAGAGCACCTCGGGCCAGTGCACGTTGGGGGCGCCGACAAACGTCAGGCTGTGGCCGCCCAGGTCGAGCACGTCGCCATCTTTGACGACCATCTTGCGCTCGGGGTAGTCGGTGCCAAAGTAGTTGACCATCATGCGGAAAGCGCCCATGCTGGCCACAATCTGCGCCTGGGGATAGCGCTCCATAAAGGCGGCGATACCGGCGGAGTGATCGGGCTCCATGTGATGGACAACCAGGTAGTCGGGCGTACGACCATCGAGCACGGTCTCGAGGTTGCCGAGCCACTCGTCGACAAAGCCAGCGTCGACCGAATCGGCGACAGCGATTTTATCGCCCAAGATAACATAGCTGTTGTATGCCATACCGTTCTCGGACACGTCGTACTGGCCCTCGAACAGATCGATGTCGTGATCGTCGACGCCAATGTAGCGGATATCCTTGGTGATCTCCATCAGGCAAAGCCTCCTAGATAGACAAATGAACCCGTCTATCATAGCACTCACCTTTATAGCCACGGCTATCTGCCAGCATCCTTACCGATTGTTATTGAAGCGCAACGCCGAGCCGTTGACCTGCGAAAACTATGCGCGCGGAGCTGCCGTGGTATGCCGAACGATAAGCTGACCGGGAATGCGAATGGCGACGGGCCTGTCCGACGCCCCCGCCTTGGGAACCGCATGCTCGAATACCTCGCGTCCACGCTGATGCAAATCGAATCGAACGGTCGTGAGCTCGTTATGCGCGACAAAGTCGTCAAGCGAGTCATCGACACCCACCACGCTCACGTCCTCGGGCACGCGCAAGCCGCTATCGCGCAGCGCGGCGATGGCGCCGTTTGCCATTTGGTCGTTTGCCGCATAAATCGCCGTCATGGTGCGGTCGTGCTCAGCCAGGTACCGAGCGGCCTCGTAGCCGCTGTTGGCAGACCAGTCGCCCTCGAGTGGCGCCTGCGGCTTAATGTGCTTACGCTCGAGCGCATCCTGCCAACCGGCGCGACGAAATTGCTCGTCGACCGAGAACGACGGGCCGCCAATATAGCGAATCTGCTCGTGCCCCAGCTCAAACAGATGATCCATGAGCAGCAGCGAGCAGCCGTAATGATCTGAGTCGACCGTAGTCACCCGCGGGTGCGCGTACATGGTGACGATAACCGTGCCAATGCCCGGCAACGGATCAAACGTCTCAAAATCAGGCGCCATACGACTCATGCCGATAATGATGCCGTCCACGGGCAGCGCGGCCATGCGGCGGGTGGCTTCGGCAAGCGAAAACTCCTCGCTCTTGGACATCTCGACCAGCGTGATGGCGCAGCCGTGCTCGCGGGCCGCGCTGGCAATGCCGTCGATCATCGTCAGGTTGCCAAACTTGGTGACATCGTTGACGCACAGGCCGACCGAATGATAACGGCCGTCGCGCAGCGAGCGACCGGCATAGCTCGGACGGAAGCCGAGCTCTTGCATAGCGGCTTGTACGCGCTGGCGCGTCTGCTCGTTGACGTTAGGAAGGCCGTTGGCAACGCGCGAGACCGTCTGCTGCGAAACACCGGCAGCACGGGCAACGTCGGCCATGGAAACCGGGCGTGTACCCGTATCGTTGGAAGGGCGCCTTGCCACAAAATCACCTTCGCTCTTGCGAGATCTGAATAGCGTGAGTGTTTGCTCGAGCGGAAACACACTCCGCACCGAGCCCGCTATCGTCGGACGCATGTTAACGTACTCTACTTTTTCTATCTGCATCTCTTCTGCTTTATAAGTCCATACGGCAATACCGTTCACGGCCGAAAATCTACCGATTACCAGATTCTCAAAAAGTAACAAGCGATGTGTTATGAGTACGTTAACATAGCCCGTAACGTGCGGTATCGTGAACACTTGGTTCATGCCGCTTCAAGTTGTTAACGTACTCATAACGACGCAAAACTCACCCGTGCGCGCCAAGGAAAGGACTCCCATGACCACCCCCGACGAAAAGACATTCGCCACACTCACCAAGCTGTTTGAGGAGGAGTTTGGCCCCATCGGCGACCGCCAAGTGCTCTACGTGCACGCGCCCGGGCGCTCCGAGATCAGCGGCAACCACACCGACCACGAGGGTGGCCACGTTATCGCCGGCTCGCTCGATGTCGCCGTCGACGGCATCGCCGTGGCAACCGATTCCAACAAGGTTCGCGTCGCCGACGAGGGCTATCCTACGTTTGAGATCACGCTCGACACGCTGGATATTCAAGAGTCCGAGAAGGGCACGTCCGCAAGCCTCGTGCGCGGTATGGCCCACGAGATTGCAGCCCTTGGCGTTGAGCCCCAGGGCTTCGACTTCGCCTTCACCTGCTCCGTCCCCTCGGGCGGTGGCCTTTCCAGCTCTGCCGCCGTCGAGGCCGCGTACGGCCGCGCCATGGAGACGCTCTGGGGCTCGCCCGCCATTGAGCCCGTCACGCTCGCTCAGATGAGCCAGCGCACCGAGAACAACTATTACGGCAAGCCCTGCGGTCTGATGGACCAGGCCGCCGTGTGCCTGGGCGGCCTCGCCTACATGGACTTTGAGGACCAGGCTCAGCCTAAAACCCAGAAGCTCGAGCTCAACTTTGAGGATCACGGCTATGCGCTCGTGCTCGTTAAAGTTGGCGCCGACCATGTGGCAGCTACCGACGACTACGCCGCCGTTCCGCGCGAGATGCAGGACGTCGCCGCCGAGTTTGGCAAGGCACGCCTGTGCGAGGTCGACGTTGCCGACTTTGACGCCAAGCTCCCCGAGCTGCGCGCCAAGCTGGGCGACCGCGCCTGCCTGCGCGCCGTTCACTACTGGTACGAGAACGGCCTGGTCGACAAGCGCTGGGCAGCTCTGAACGCCGGCGACATTGACCAGTTCCTGGTCCTGACGCGCGAGTCCGGCGCCAGCTCCGCCATGTACCTGCAGAATGTTGTTGCCAAACTGGGTTCTGAGCAGCCCTCGATGTATGCCCTGGCACTGGCCGAGCATGTGCTCGACGGCCGCGGCGCCGTCCGCATCCACGGCGGCGGCTTTGGTGGCACCATCCAGGCCTTTGTGCCGCTCGATCTGGTCGACACCTTTATCACCAAGATGAACAGCTGGCTGGGCGAGGGCTCTGCCCGTCACTACGCCATCTCTGACAAGGGGGCTTACGCGGCATGGCTGTAATGACTGACGTGCGCGAGGCCGCGCAGAACCTGATCGAGTACGCTATCCACCGATCGATGATCGGCCAGGACGATCGCATCTGGGCATACAACACCATTCTGGAGTGCATCGGTGCTACGGGCCCGGCGCTCGACATGGCCTGGGCGCTGCAAAACGAGAAGCTCTCGCTCTTGCACCCCGATACGCTCCCCGATTTTGACCTGGAGGGCACGCTTGCCGCGCTTTCCGAGGCCGCCGTTGCCAACGGTGCTGTCGAGGACACGGCGTCGGGCCGCGACCGCATCGCCATGCGCATCATGGGCGTGCTGATGCCGAGGCCTTCGGTTGTAAACGAGGAATTCAACGGCCGCATGGGCGTCAACGAGCCCCGCGCCGCGACCGACTGGTTCTACGGTCTGTGCTGCGACGCCGGCTACGTGCGTCGTGCCGCCATCGCGCGCAATATCAAATGGAGCACCCCCACCAACTGGGGCGACCTGGAGATCACCATCAACCTGTCAAAGCCCGAAAAGGATCCGCGCGACATTGCCGCGGCCGGCGCCGCAAAGAACACGGGCGAGAAGTATCCCGCCTGTCAGCTCTGCATCGAAAACGAGGGGTATCCCGGACGCTCCGCCGCAGCCGACGGCGGCGCTCACCCCGCCCGCCAGAATCTGCGCGTTATCCCCATCCAGCTCGACGACGAGCGCTGGGGTTTCCAGTACAGCCCGTACGCGTACTTTAACGAGCACTGCATTGCCATGAGCTCCGAGCATCGTCCGATGCACGTCGACCGCAAGGGTCTGACCTGCCTGCTCGATTTTGTGGACCTGTTCCCGCACTACTTCATCGGCTCCAACGCCGACCTGCCTATCGTGGGCGGCTCGATTCTGTCGCACGACCACTTCCAGGGCGGCGCGCACGAGTTCCCCATGATGCACGCAGCCGAGGTCTCACAGTTTAGCGTGCCCGGTTTTGACCAGGTCAGCGGCACCGTGCTGCAGTGGCCGCTCTCGGTGCTGCGCCTGCGCTCGCACGACCGCGGCGCGCTGCTCGACGCCGCCGAGAAGATTATCCTCGCCTGGCGCGAATGGACCGATGAGTCTGTAGGCGTCATCGCGCACACAGCCGACGGCGTGGCGCACAACACCGTGACGCCCGTCATCCGCCGCGTCGACTCCCGCGGCAATGCCGGCGGCGAGATTTACGAGGCCTACCTGGCGCTTCGCTGCAACATCACGACCGACGAGCACCCGCTGGGCGTGTTCCACCCGCACGCCGAGTATCACCACATTAAGAAGGAGAACATCGGCCTGATCGAGGTTATGGGTCTGGCAATTTTGCCGCCGCGCTTGGTTCCCGAGCTCGGCGCTGTCCGCGAGCACCTGCTGGCGGCCAAGGCCGATGCCACCTACGACCTTGCCGCCGCACTCGAGGGCGATGATCTTTGCCGCAGCCACGCCGCATGGGCCGAGGACGTTTTTGCCCGCCGCGCCGACGAGCTTACGGCGGACAACGCCATCGATATCCTGCACGAGGAGGTCGGCGTGGTGTTTGGCCACGTGCTCGACAACGCCGGCGTCTTTAAGTGGGACGAAGCCGGCCGCGCCGCCCAGCAGCGCTTTATCAACTCGCTGTAAGAATCCCTTGGGGACGGAGGAAAACGGATCATTTCGTCTTCAAGACAACGGCGCCCGCCGGCAACATCGCCGACGGGCGCCGTTTTTGAGTGTAGTCATTGGGGACGTTCTTAAACGACTGGTCATTAAAGAACGTCCCCAACGACTACCCAATGACTACTTGTGACCAAGGCAACGCCGATGTCTTGGCATTGTCAGCGAAAACGCCCCTAAGCGAGCAAGGTGACGTGAAAGAGGAGGGCATTGACCTTTTGGTCATGCCCGACGATTGAACGTCAGATTGCCGCTTAGGGGCGTTTGTAGCGTCGAGCCGTTACGCGGTTTGGTAAAACCGCGTAACCCTACAACTCTACGACCTCAACACTGTTGTAGACCTCGTCCCAGCGGTCCATGACCAGGTGACCGGTCTTGGGATCCATGGCGTTGAGCTTGCCGCAGGTATTGGCGGTCTTGAGCACCGTGACGTCATCGGCACCAGCGGCAATGGCATGCGCAAAGCCGGCGATGGTCGAGTCGCCGGAACCCGTCGCGTTCACAGCCGCAATCGCGGGCGTCTTGGCGCGGAACGCGCGACCCTCATGGAAGCCCACCGAACCGGCAGCGCCCATCGAAACGACAACCCAGGGAATACCGGCAAAGCGGTCATCGGCGGCGAGCGCCTCGCGCAGGGCATCGACATCATCGGTCGTAAAGGACGTACCCAGCAGGCCGTTAATCTCGGTCAGGTTGGGCTTTACGAGCTCGGGCTTGGCATCGGACTCCAGCGCGGCCTCCAGCGATGCACCCGAGGTGTCGAGCAGCACCTTGGCGCCCGCCTCCTCGGCGATCTTGACGAGCTCGGCATAGTAGCCGGCATCGACGCCACGCGGCAGCGAGCCCGAAAGCGTCACGACGTCCGCCTTCGCTGCAAGCTCGGCGAACTTGGCCGTAAAGGCCTCGAGCTCGACCGGGGCGATCTGCGGGCCGCTCTCCAGCAGCTCGGTCTGATTACCCTCGTGCAGAATATTCAGGCAAATGCGCGTCTCACCGGCGATGGGCACAAAGTCGTTCTTGACGCCGTCGGCATCCATAAGCTCGGCCATATAGGCACCCATGTGGCCGCCAAGCAGACCGGTCGCGAGCACATCGTCGCCCAACTGCAGCAACACACGGCTCACGTTGAGGCCCTTGCCGCCAGCGGTCTTTTCGGGCGTCACACGGTTAACATCGTCGATGATCAGCTTGTCGAGCTGATAGCGCGTATCAATCGACGGGTTCATGGTAACGGTCAGAATCATGTTGAACTCCTGTTCCGGGGCGGCATAACCCGCCCCAAACATACGATAACTCGTTAAAGGATCTCGATCTCAAAGCCGCGAGTGACGGTCTCTCCCGGCTTGGCCACCAGGCAGCCACGCTTGTGCTCCAGAATATCGTCCTCGTCGGAGCAGGTGGACAGACCACCCCACGGTTCAACAGCCACAAAGTCGCCCTCGGGCTTGCTCCACACAATCAGGTACGGCATATCGGGGAACGTCAGGCGCACGCCCTTGTCCTCGGTTTTCTTGGTCAACGTAACCACGCGGCTCTCGAGCACGTCAAAGATGGTCTCCGCGAAGTCGAAGAGTTCGTGGGTAAGCGGCAGGTTCTGGCCGATCATGGGGTTCTTGCTGCGATGCTCAACATCAATCAGGCCCGTCGAGGGAACGGCAGTACAGAGCTCGGTGGCCTCACGCTGCTCAAAACGAAGCTCATAATCGTCATAGGACTCGCCCTCGTCGAGCGGGCACTTAAAGCCGGGGTGACCGCCCACAAAGAACGGCATGTCCTCGGTGCCCTCATTGGTCACCTCGTACGACACGGCCACCTTTTCCGAATCGATCGTGTAACGAGCAACGATCTTAAACGGATACGGGTACTGCTCGAGCAACTCGGCATGGTCGGCAGAGCTTAAGCTCAGCGCAACCATGTTGTCGCTCTGTTCCTCGAGTTTCCACTCCTGTTTGCGCGCAAAGCCGTGGCGGGCGAGCTTTACCTCGCGGCCGCCCATGGTCGTTGCGTGACCGTCACGAAGGCCACCGCAGATCGGGAAACAAATGGGCGCCTGCCCCGACCAGACCGCCGGATCACCCTGCCACAGGTACTCACGGCCGTTGGCCGCAATAGAAGTGAACGACCCGCCCGCCGTGGTCAACGCCACACGAATCAAACCGTTATCAAGAACAAACTCCATAGGAGCCTTCCCTTTCTTACGACAGCCCGCCAAGTCAATAGGGCTGATAGAAAACCGGCCCGCGCCCCCTCACAGAAACGCGAGCCGTCAATTGAAAAGCTGCAGAATGCCGGGTACCGCCAAAACGAAGCACACAAGCTCGGCAAGCAAACGTGTTATCGGAGCAACTTGCCATGCCAGAACGCTTCGCAACAACAGCGGTAACCCCACAGGCCACTCAAACATCAGCGAGAAGCCAGCTGGCGAGGCAAGGTGCCGTGAAGCGAGACGGCATTGACCTTCTGGTCATGCCGTCGAAGCTGAGCGGCAGATTGCCCGCCAGATGGCTTCGCAGCGTCGACCGGTCCGGCGTTTGTTAAAACGCCGGAACCCCCTTAGTCGTGATACTCGCCGCGGTCCCACTTCTCGAGGAACTCGTCAAAGAAATGCGGGTCAGCCTGAGCCTCAGCGTCGGCCTTATTGCAGGCATCGATCTTGGCAATCAGGGCATCGTGCTCGGGGGTCTTCTCGTAGGGCTCCTCCAGGAAGGCAAGCATGATATCGGCCATCAGGAACTCGCCGGTGATCTTGCCGCCAAAGCCCACGATGTTGGCGTTGAGCTCGCGACGGGCATACAGGGCGGAGGTCATGTCGCGAACCAGGGCGCAACGGGCGCCGGGAACCTTGTTGACGGCGTTGGTGATGCCGATGCCGGTGCCGCACAGGGCCACGCCAAAGTCGGCCTTGCCGCTGGCAACGGCCTCGCCCACGGCCTTACCGTAGATGGGATAGTGCGTACGGGTGTGGCTGTAGGTGCCACAGTCGAGCACCTTGTAGCCAGCCTGCTCCAGGCGGTCGGCCAGATAGATCTTCTCGTCCGTAACGATATGGTCGCAACCGATTGCGATGGTCTTCTTCATCAGAACGTCCTTTCGTCTGAATTCACAAGTTGAGGTAGAAGTTCGAGTTCTCGGTGGCTCTCGTTAGGCCATCTTGTTGAGCATGTCGACACGGATCTGGTGACGGCCGCCGGCGTACTGGGCGCGCAGGAACTCGCGGGCGATCTTCTTGGCGACCTCGGTGCCCACAACGCCCGGGCCCATGGTGACCATGCGCGAACCGTTGTGCTCGCGGGTCATGTAAGCGGAACGCTCGTCGGAAATGTTGGCGACGACCATGCCCTTGATCTTGACGGCGGCCATATAGGAGCCGACGCCGTACTTATCGAATGCGAAGCCCTGGGAATCCTTGTGCTCCAGCAGGTCCTTGGCAACGGCGGTCGCGGAATCGACAAAGTCCGCGGCAGGGGTCTCGGAATAGTCGACGACCTCGTGACCGTCGGCGATGAGCATCTCCTTGATGGACTCCTTCATCGACATACCGTCGGCATCGGAAGCGATTACAACCCTCATGACATCCTCCTTGAGAGATACGCAGGTGCGTAGTTTCTGTTTGGAAGTGTTGAATCGCGTTCAGGTCCGGGCATCTGAATGTGCGGTTCTTCACTGTTCATGTTTATTTGAACACATTCGAACAGCGACTGCAACCATTATTTGTTTATCTTTGTTCTTTTTTGAACAAATACCGTTCACGGATGATTGGCGACCGTTTGAGCCCGGCGCAGACGTAGCGACCATGTGTTCAGCAAACAAAAGGGCGGCCGAGAACGTGTCTCGGCCGCCCTTCTTACGGTTGGTCTTCCAAGGATCGCTTTGCCGCCTACTCAGACTGTCCGCTCTTCTTGGCATGTTTGGACGGAGCCCTCAGAAAACGGCCCGTCAAATAGTTCGCCGGGCCAGAAATATCGATCCCCAGCAGCGTGTGCCCCAGCCACAGAAACGCCGCGAGCACCAGCAACGGGATAACGCACGAGGTCACGATCATCACGATGACGCCTTCGATCAGATCGGTCACCTGTTGCACCACCTTATCGGTCATCGACTTGGCACTGTCGGTCACCGATGTGAGTAAACTCGATGCCCCATCGGTCAGCTGCTCAAGCACATTCTTGTTTTCCGTGGTCTCGGATTTCTTCTCGCTCTTTGTGGAGCTCGCCTTGCTCGCTTCAGTCGCCTTTTGCTCTGTCTGCTCGATACTCACCCGATACGTCTCGTCGACCTTTTGCGACACCCATACGCTTGCAGGCACCAAGGCCATGCCGATCACGGCAACCACCAGCACGCGGGTCGCCACGCGGCGCAGGACAGCGCTCGTGCTCCAGCGTCCGTGAATGCCAAGCGAGACCGCAAAGAGCACCAGCGCAAACGGGATTAAGATGCCCAAGCCAACCGACCACAAAATCGTGAGCAAATATTTCTCTAGGTAGAGCACGGCAAGCACGATGCCCAAGTTACCCGAAAGCTGCGCGAGCTGCTCGGCAACCGGCGTTCCCGTATCACCCGGCAGCGCGGTAATGCCCGCAGACAGCGCCACGCACGAGGTCGTGAGCGCCAAAACGTTGCCCTTCTTTTGGTCGATGACCTCGATGGTGGAGTCCCATGTTTTGGTATCGGCAAAATGCGGACGAGCCACAAAGCCCGACAGCAGCGCCAGTACCACGAGTGCAACGATAAAGCCAATCTGCAGCTTTTTGTTTGCGCACACGACATCGGACAGGCTGGGCTGCAGCTCGGTTACCGTCGTGTGCTCGGTTATCTGGACAGGACGCCCATGAGCCATCTCGTGCGCGTCTCTTTTTTGTATTGACCCGTTATCCGGCATTTGGATGCCTCCTCATTCCGGCCTGTATTGCGGTGGAAAGTATACCCACCCATCGAAAAACCGAACGGGAGGGCGTGCAGAAGCTCCATAACGCTGCTAGTCGAATAGTGCCATTTCAAAACTATGCCGGTTTACTACGATAAAACCGATAGGACCGACCACATTTGCTATTAGCAGAAAATGACAAGCTTTCTACCTGCGGCTTTGATAACGCTGTTCTTTCCATAGTTGAAAGAATGCGATTCATCGTAGTAAACCGGCATAGTTTTGTAACCGACAGACCGAGTCGGCACCGCAGCAAACCTAATGACCCGGTTTCTTCCATCCTCAAAGGATCGAATGCATGGCAGGAGTGTCCCAAACTGCCGGCAGATAAGGAACGTCCCCAAGTGCCGGGTAAACAGAAAAGCCCTGCCGCGGGTAGCGGCAGAGCTTTTGGAAGGGGACTTGGTTGTGAGAGCTCGTTAGGCGAGCTTAGCCTCGAGTGCGGCGATGCGCTTATAGGCATCGATGGTAAAGCGGGTCTGCTTCTCCAGGATCATGGTGGTCATGAGAGTGTCCTGAGCGTGAGCCATGATGAAGGTCATCTCCATCTCGCCGCCGCCGGCCTCCTGCGAAAGCAGCTTGGTCTGCGTGTCGTGGGCACCGATGAGCGCATCGCTGGCATCCTTGTGCAGCTGCTCGGCCTTCTCAAAATCACCCTCGCGAGCAGCATCGAGCGCTGCAAGCAGATCGGTCTGGGCGTCGCCCGCGTATGCGACAATCTCAAATCCAACCATCGAGATTTCTTCTTTGGTTGCCATATTGCGTTCCTTTCACATATGAACCAATGGAGAGCATCGCGTCCGGGCATACGCGCTGCGTTGTGTATGACAGAAACAATAACATTCAAACAAAAAAGAACAGCGCAAAACGTAATTTCGAGCTATGAACGGTTGCTTTTCACCCGTGAACGGTTTTTAAACCAATCTGAACATTCTCAAACACAATTAGCGGCAACCCAAACAGGTCCGCACCCTAGCGTATATCGCGCACCGTATCGCCCTCGACGAGCACACCCGGAAACAGCATGTGCTCCACACCGGGTGCAGCGCCCTCGGCGCCGGCAATCTTGTCGACCGCCCACATGCCGACGCGCTTGTTGTCAAAGCGCACCGTAGTCAGGCGACGATCGGGCACGATATCGCCCAAACTATCGTCAACACCCACCACGCTTACGTCCTGGGGCACGTGCTTCCCGCGCGACTCGAGCCCGCGAATGCAGCCGTAGGCCATGGCATCGTTGGAAGCATAAATGGCTGTGCAGTTCGAATCGTCCGCAAGCACCTGGCCGGCGGCATATCCGCTCTGTGCCGTCCAATCGCCACGGACGAGTCGCGGCGGCTCAATACCATGCGCGCGCAATGTCTCGCGCCAGCCCTCCTCGCGACGCATGCCCGAAAGCGAGCGCTCGGGGCACGAGATAAAGTGCACGGTCTTGTGCCCCTGCTCCAGCAGGTACTCGACCACCTGGCGCGAGCAATCGAACTGGTCGTTATCGACTGTTGAACAGAGCGGGTGCTCCAGCATGGTAACGAGCACCGTCTGCATACCGGGCAGCGGCTCGAAGGTGCCAAAGTCCGCCGGCATGCGATTCATGATCACAACCATGCCATCCACCGGCAGCGCGCTCATGCGCGACGATGCGCTCTCGAGGGTATACGGATGCCCGTCTACTTTAGTGAGGGTGATGGCATAGCCATGTTTGTCGGCCGCGGCGGCAAAGCCCTCCATACGGTCGAGGTTGCCGGTGCCGGTAATGTTGAACATGGCGACGCCGACGGTCTTAAACTTGCCGCGGCGCAGCGATCGACCGGCAAAATTGGGGCGATACCCCAGCTCGCGCATGGCGGCGCGCACGCGCTCCTTGGTCTCGAGGCGCACGCTGGGCGAATCGTGCACCGTACGCGAGACTGTCTGCTCCGAGACGCCCGCGAGACGCGCCACGTCCTTAACGGAAACCGATTTTTTAACAGCGGCCATAGGTCGATCTTTCTATGTCAACGATGCCATTGAAGACATCCTGCGCAGTCATTTTGAACACCTTTAAGTATATCCAACGCCTCCCCAACGATACGCTTACCACCCAAAACCTACCGTTCACCGACAATTCTGCTTCCCCGAGCGGCTTTTGTCGCCCAAATGTTAACGTTGCCATTGTGCAAACACAGAGCCACCGGGCGGCTCAAACGTTTACGCGCAAGGAATCGACGGTCCACAGGCACAAGGGCCACCGGTTCGCGTCTTTTTTTGTGCCGCAAAATGGCAACGTCAACATTTTGGCAACCGAACGTCAAAAGCTACCATCGTTGCTAACCCACCGACTCTTAGGAGCATTGCATGGAGCAACTCATCGCCATCATCGAAAAGGGCCAGCCCTTTTTCAACGCGATCGCCCGCAACAAGTACCTCAAGGCGATCCGCGACGGCTTTATCTCCGTCATCCCCATCATCATCTTCTCGTCCATCTTCTGCCTGGTAGCCTCGGTCCCCAACATCTGGGGTTTCTACTGGCCCGATGACATCAACAACGCCCTGTGGAAGTGCTACAACTACTCCATGGGCATTCTGGCCATCGCCTGCGCCGCCACCACGGCCAAGCACTTCGCCGACGCCCAGAACCGCGATCTACCCAAGAACAACCAGATCAACTTCATCTCGTGCATGTGCGCAGCCATCATCGGCTTCTTGCTCCTTTCGAGCGACACGATCGCCACGGATGCTGCCAGCGGCTTCAACACCACCTACCTTGGTTCCAAAGGCCTGTTGACCGCCTTTATCGCTGCGTTTGTGACCGGCATCATCTACAAGTTCTTCATTAAGCGCAACATCACCGTCAAGATGCCCGAGCAGGTTCCGCCTAACATCTCGCAGACCTTTAAGGACATCATCCCCTTCTCCGTCTGCATCACCGTCTTTTGGGTCTTTGACATCGTCTTCCGCGGTGCTTTTGGCTTCTGCTTTGCCCAGGGTGTCATCCAGGTGTTCCAGCCCCTGTTCACCGCTGCCGACGGCTACATCGGCCTTGCTGTGATTTACGGCGCCATGAGCCTGTTCTGGTTCGTCGGCGTCCACGGCCCCTCAATCGTCGAGCCCGCCATCGCCGCCGCCCTCGTTGCCAACATGACCGACAACCTGGCTGCATTCCAGGCCGGCCAGCACGCTTCCGCTGTCCTGACGCAGGGCGCTCAATACTTCGTCGTCTGCATGGGCGGCACCGGCGCCACGCTCGTCCTGGTCTTTATGTTCTGCTTCCTGGCCAAGTCCCAGGAGATGCGCGCTGTCGGTAAGGCCGCTATCGTCCCGGTCTGCTTCGCTGTCAACGAGCCGCTGCTGTTCGCCGCGCCCATCGTGCTCAACCCCGTCTTCTTTGTCCCGTTTGTCTTTGCCCCGATCGCCAACATCTGGATCCTCAAGATCTTTATCGACTTCTTGGGCATGAACGGCTTTATGTACACTCTGCCTTGGACTGTCCCCGGCCCCATCGGCACCATCATGGGTCTGGGCTTCCAGCCGCTCGCCTTTGTGATGCTCGCCATCATCCTGGTCGTCGACTTTGCCCTGTACTACCCGTTCTTCCGTGCCTATGACGCCCAGAAGTGCGCCGAGGAGGCCGAGATCTCCCAGGAGGAGCTCGCCGCCAAGAACGCCGAAAAGGCCGCCAAGCTCAACGATGCCTTCCAGGGCAAGGCCGACGCCAAGAGCGTTGCCGCCGGCGCTGCTGCCGAGGCCGTGAACGCCGACGCCCCCGCCGCTGCCGCAGCACCCGCTGCCGAGGCAACGACTGCTAGCGACCTCAACGGCAAGCGCGTGCTCGTGCTCTGCCAGGGCGGCGGAACCTCGGGCCTGCTCGCCAACGCGCTAGCCAAGGCTGCTAAGGAGCGAGGCATTAACCTCGAAACCGCTGCCGAGGCCTATGGCAACCACGTGGATATGCTCCCCGACTTTGATCTGGTCGTCCTGGCCCCGCAGGCTGCCAGCTACTTGGCCGACCTGCAGAAGGACTGCGAGCGCGTGGGCAACAAGTGCGTCGCCTGCCGTGGCAAGCAGTACATCGAGCTCTCCCAGAACGGCGACAAGTCTCTCGCCTTCGTCTCCGAGCAGCTTTCGAAATAAGTAACGCTCAGAGCCAGCCGACCATCCAAGACCGGCTGGCCCTTCGATTTAGACGATTGGATCATCATGTCCGTTAACCCTACTAGCGTCACCAACCCGCCTGCGCAGTTTCCCGAGGACTTTGTCTTTGGCGGCGCCACTGCTGCCTACCAGGTAGAGGGCGAGACCCGCACTCACGGTAAGGGCAAGGTTGCCTGGGACGACTTCCTGGAGGCCCAGGGGCGCTTTTCCCCCGATCCCGCTTCGGACTTCTACAACCAGTACCCCGTCGACCTGGAGCTGTGCGAAGAATTCGGCATCAACGGCATCCGCCTCTCCATCGCTTGGAGCCGCATCTTCCCCAACGGCACCGGCGAAATCAACCCCGAGGGCGTCCAGTTCTACCACGATCTCTTCGCCGAGTGCCATAAGCACCATGTTGAGCCGTTCGTCACGCTGCATCACTTTGACACGCCGCTTCCCCTCTTTGAGAAGGGCGACTTCCTCAACCGCGAGACCATCGATGCCTTTGTGGACTTTGCCACCTTCTGCTTTAAGGAGTACGCCGACCAGGTGACCTACTGGTTCACCTTTAACGAGATCTGGGCCGACGCCTCCAACACCTACATCGAGGGCACCTTCCCCGGTGGCGTCAAGGCGCATCTTGCCGAGGCCTTCCAGTGCGAGCACAACATGATGCTCGCCCACGCCAAGGCCGTGCTGGCCTTCCACAACGGCGGCTTTAAGGGCAAGATCGGCGTCATTCAGTCGCTGGAGTTCAAGTATCCGCTCAACGAGAACGACCCCGCCGACATCAAAGCCGCCAACAACGAGCACGTGCTGCAGAACCAATTCTTGCTCGACGCCACCTTCCGCGGCGACTATGCCCCCGACACCCTCGAGTGCGCCAACCGCCTGGCTGCCGTCTCGGGCGGCACCATCGAAATCCTGGACGAGGACCTCGAGATTATGCGCGAGGCAGCGCTCTACAACGACTACCTGGGTGTCAACAACTACCAGTGCCGTTTTTTGAAGGCTTACGACGGCGAGAACGACCTGCACCACAACGGTACGGGCGAGAAGGGCACCGGCCGCTGGCGCGTTAAGGGTATTGGCGAGCATGTGAACAAGCCTGGCATCCCCACCACCGACTGGGACTGGATCATCTATCCCGAGGGTCTGTTCGATCTGCTCGTCTACATTAAGCAGCGCTACCCCAACTACAAGCAGATCTTCATCACCGAGAACGGCATGGGCTATAAGGACCCCTACAAGGACGGTTTTGTGGACGACCAGCCGCGCATCGACTACATCGAGCAGCACCTGCGCTGGTTGCTCAAGGCCATGGAGGTGGGCGTCAACGTGGGCGGCTACTTCCTGTGGAGCCTGCAGGACCAGTTCTCCTGGACCAACGGCTACAACAAGCGCTATGGCTTCTTCTACGTAGACTTTGAGACCCAAAAGCGCACGCCCAAGGCAAGCGCCTACTGGTATAAGCACGTGGCGCAGACCCGCCGTCTGGACTAGCTAACGCCATCGGCCGCCGTGACCATCACGCCGCCGCGCACCTTACCATTCCCGATCGCATGGGCGCTGCGTCCATGCACCTCTTTCCGTGTGGCGGATACGACCTTCCCGGTGGATGCTTCAGCATCCTTGGTCGTATCCGCCGTTTTTGTTTTTGGGCGAGCTGGGCCGCGTTCGTTTGTCTCGATCTGTAACATCTGACTCGCTTTTGGCCGTCTAACTGTTACAGATCAAGACAAAGATGATGGCTAGGTAGACAAAATCTCGATCTGTAACATCTAGCCGAGTTTTTCGGTCCTACCTGTTACAGATCGAGATGAACGAACCGGGCAAGCCTACGCCCGCAGGTCCTTTACGCTGGAACGCTCGACCAACACGCCCGAGACGAGCGTACGGCTTCTGGAGCTCGGGGCTTCCAGACCTGCGACGACCTCGTTGAGCGCACGGATACCCAGCTCGCGGTGGCGAAACTTTACCGACGTCAGAATCGAGTTGGGAATCGTCTTGTAGAGCTCATCGTCGAAGCCGATCACGGACACGTCGTCGGGCACACTGAGCCCTTTGTCACGTAGAGCCATCATCACGCCGTTTGCCATGCAGTCGTTAGCAGCGAGGACCGCCGTGCAATCGGGCTTATCGGCAAGCACAAGGCCCGCGGCATAGCCACTATCCGCATTCCAATCGCCTTGCAGAGGCTCGGGCGGCTCAATGCCACGCGCCTCGAGTGCCGCACGCCAACCTTTCATACGACACTGGCTCGACAGCGACTCTTTCTTACCAGAGACGAAGTACACGTTCTTGTGCCCGCGATTTAAGAAGTACTCGCACGCCATGCGCGCACCGCCCTCTTGGTCGTCACTGACGGTGGAGCAGGTAGAATGCTCCATCGGCGTGATAATCACCGTCTTGAGGTCTTTCGGTGCCTCAAAGGTATCAAAGTCATCGACCATCTGACGCAGGTTGAAAATCATGCCGTCGACGGGAAGCTGCGACATCCTACGCGCCGCTTCGGCAAGGGTCATCTTCTCCCCCGCCCGCTTTTTGATCATCGTGAGAGCAAAGCCTCGCTCTTCGGCGGCATCAGCGATACCGTCGATCATGTCCACGTTGCCGCCCGACAAGTGGAACAGCACCACGCCGATGCACCCGTAACGGCCCAACTTGAGTGAACGCGCGGCAAAGTTCGCCCGGAACCCAAGCTCCTCCATGGCCGCATGGACCCTATCGCGCGTCGACTCGCGCACGCTATCGGGCTCGTTGATCACGCGCGACACCGTCTTGAGAGAAACGCCCGCGGCAACTGCCACATCGCTCATTGAGACATTTTTCTTGTCCATCGTTGCCACTACTTCTCCAGTCGGTTTTGCATCGCTTGTTTTTTGCGTTCTAGCATACACTACCTGCCTGACTGATAAATCAACCGTTTACCGAACGATATCGACCGCTCACCCGTATATCCTTGTTGCTCTTCCAAAAATGTCTTACGTTGTCATTAACGAAATGACAACGTTGTCATTTCGCAATGCCTTCCTTAAGCGGGAAGGTTTCCGGGCAGTCCTGACCATCCATCGACGACCAGTTCCATCCACATGCATCGCGCATCGAACAGCAAAGGAGCTCTATGGACGCCATCGTAAAGATGCTCGAAAAGCATCAACCGTTCTTTGAGAAGATCTCGAGGAACATCTACCTCCAGGCCATTAAGGACGGATTCCTTGGGTGCATGCCCATCGTCCTCACCTCTTCGATCTTCCTGCTGATTGCCACCCTTCCTGGCGTAGTCGGCATCACGCTGCCCCAGCCGCTCATCGACTGGTGCAACAAGCTGTACAACTTCACCATGGGCGTTATGGGCATCATGGTTGCCGGCACCACTGCCAAGAACTTCACGGCATCCATGAACCGTCGCATGCCCGCCGGCAAAGTGCTCAACGACGGTTCCACCATGGTGGCCGCCCAGTGCAGCATGCTGCTGCTCGCAGTCACGCAGTTCACCACCAAGTTCAACGGCTCCGAACTTTCGGTCTTCGATTGCACCAGCATGGGCACGCGCGGTCTGTTCTCGGCCTATATCGCCGCGTTCATTACCGTGTGGGTCTACAAATTCTGCGTCTCGCGCGATCTGACCATTAAGCTGCCCAAGGAGGTCCCGGGCGCCATCGCTCAGAACTTCCGCGACATCATCCCCTTTGGCGGCGCCGTCATCATCTGCGGCATCATCGATGTCATCGTGCGCAACCTCATGGGCGTTCCGTTCTCCGAGCTGCTTATCAAGCTGCTCTCCCCGCTCTTTACCGCTGCAGAAACCTATCCTGGCCTTATCCTTATCCAGGCAGCCACCGCGTTCTTCTGGTTCATCGGCGTCCACGGCCCCTCGATCGTCCAGCCGGGCATCGACCCCATCCGTCTTGCCAACCAGGCCGAGAACCTGCAGGTTCTGCTGGCAGGTGGCCACCCCGCTCACTCCCTCACCTTTAACATGTCACTCGTGGGTGAGTTCGGCGGCACCGGCGCCACGTTCATCGTGCCACTTCTGCTGATTCTCTTTATGAAGTCCAAGCAGCTCAAAGCCGTCGGTAAGGCCTCGATTGTTCCTGTTGCCTTTGCTGTCAACGAGCCGCTGCTCTTTGGCGCGCCGATGATCCTTAACCCCTACATGCTCGTCCCCTTTGTTGCCGCCGGTTGCGTCAACGTGAGTGTTGCCAAGTTCTTTATCGATAATGTGGGCATGAACGGCTTCTCCTTCGTGGTGCCTTGGGCTACCCCTGCCCCCATCGGCATCTTCATCACCACGAACTTCCAGCTTATCGCCCTGGTATTTGTCGCGATTATCATCTTGCTGGACGCCATCATCTACCTGCCGTTCTTGAAGGCATACGATAAGCTGCTCTGCGACCAGGAGGCCGAGCGCGCCGCCGAGCTGGGTCTCGAGTCCGATGGTGCCGCTGCCATCGCCGCCAACGCCCCTGCGCCCGCTGTCGAGCAGGCTACCGCTTCCGTCGAGACGACTGTTGCCGCCGCCGACAGCAAGCCTGTCGCCGATCAGCCCGAGTCCGCCGCCGACGCATCCGCTAAGAAGGACGTCGATGGCCTGAAGGTCCTCGTCCTGTGCGCCGGCGCCGGCACCTCTGCCATGCTCGCCAACGCCATCAAGGAAGGTGCCGCACAGACCGGAGAGAACATCGCTTCCTCCGCAGGTGCCTATGGCCAGCACACTGCCATCATGGATCAGTACGACGTCATCGTGCTCGCCCCGCAGGTTCGTAGCTACTACAACGACATGAAGGCCGACACCGATCGTCTGGGCATTAAGCTGCTCGCCCCGCGCGGCAAGGAATATATCGACCTTACCCGCGACCCCGCTGGCGCCATCAAGTGGCTCCGCGAGAACCTCGACTAGTTCCTCCCTCTATTGGTGCCCGGATCCCCAGTTCGGGCACCTCTCCCTATTCATATCCCACAGAAAGGATGACTCATGAACAACCCCATGCAGTTCCCCGACGGCTTTGTGTTTGGCGGCGCCACCGCCGCTTACCAGGTTGAGGGCGAGACCCGTACGCACGGCAAGGGCAAAGTGCCCTGGGACGATTTCCTGGCTGCTCAGGGTCGCTTCTCCCCCGATCCTGCAAGCGATTTCTACAACAAGTATCCGGTCGATATCGACCTGTGCCAGCGCTTCGGCATCAACGGTATTCGCGTCTCTATCGCTTGGAGCCGCATCTTCCCCAGTGGCACCGGCGAGATTAACCCCGAGGGCGTCGCTTTCTATCACGAGCTTTTTGCCACCTGCAACAAAGCTGGCGTTATTCCCTATGTCACGCTCGATCACTTTGACACGCCCGAGGCCTTTTACCAGGACGGTGGCGAGGGCTTCCTGACGCGCACGACCATCGATGCCTTCGTCGAGTACGCCAAGTTCTGCTTTGCCGAGTTCACCGAGGTCAAGCATTGGTTCACCTTTAACGAGATTCCCGCAACCGCCGAGGGCAGCTTTATCGTCGGCAACTGGCCGCACGGCGAGAAGTATCGCTTGGACAAGGCCTTCCAGCTCATGCACAACATGATGGTGGCCCACGCCAAGGCTGTCGTCGCCTTCCATGAGGGCGGCTTTGAGGGCGAGATCGGCATTGTCCAGAACCTGGAGCCCAAGTATCCCCTCGACCCCAACAACGCCGCCGACTGCGAGGCGGCTCGCATGGCCGACGTCATCAACAACCGTTGGGTACTCGACGCCACCTTCCGCGGCCACTATGCAGCCGACACCATGGAGGCTGCGACCAAGCTGGCCCATATCGCCGGCGGCGAGCTCGACGTCCGCGACGAGGACATCGCCGCGCTGACCGCCGCGCTCCCCTACAACGATTGCCTGGGCGTCAACACCTACAAGTGCCAGTTCCTGCGTGCCGCTGAGGGCGAAAACGACATCAACCACAATGGCACCGGCGACAAGGGCTCCTCGCGCTGGTTCCTCAAGGGCGTGGGCGAGTCATGCGTGCGCGAAGGCGTACCCACCACCGATTGGGACTGGATCATCTATCCCGAGGGCCTCTACGACCTGCTGCTCCGCATTAAGAACGATTACCCCAACTACAAGAAGATCTACATCACCGAGAACGGCATGGGCTATAAGGACGACTTTGAGGACGGCTTTATCGACGACGCCCCTCGCATCGACTATATGCGCCAGCATCTCGCGTGGATCCTCAAGGCAATCGACGGCGGCGTAAACGTCGACGGCTACTTTGTGTGGTCGCTGCAGGACCAGTTCTCCTGGACCAACGGCTATAACAAGCGCTATGGCCTGTTCTACATCGACTTTGAGACCCAGAAGCGCTATCCCAAGGCGAGCGCGTACTGGTACAAGAACGTCGCGGAGACCGGCCTGCTCATGGCCTAGCTTCCGCCGCATACCCCCTGTCGGCCGCATGCGAATCCCTCCACGGGATCGCATGCGGCCTTTTTGTTTTGGCTCGGCCCGAGCAGGCCGTTTGTCTCGATCTGTAACATCTAGCAAGAATTTTCGGCCCCAGCTGTTACAGATTGAGATGAACGGGAGCACCCGGTTCGAAATATCTAGATCTGTAACATCTAACTCGCTTTTGGCCGTCTAACTGTTACAGATCAAGACAAAGATGATGGCTGGGTAAACAAAATCTCGATCTGTAACACCTAGTCGAGTTTTTGGGTCCTAACTGTTACAGATTGAGACAATTAGATAGTCAAATCCGCGCTTTCCGAGCAACTGTGAAGCGCGTCTCTCTTCTATTTTTTTCGATATCACGAACATACTTTCGGTATCATTTAAACCCAATATGATACCGAAAGTATGTTCGGCCCCGCTGAAAGACTTCGTACGCTAACCCAACCAAGTTGCAGATCCACGAACTCCGTCAATCTTCCGAGCGCCCACGAATCCCAATTTATGCGTCATATCACGTCACGTTGACACGGATAATGACTCGTAATTTTTTCATGTCACAATTTTGACGTGTAAAGTGGCGTGTAAAATTTTGCGTGTCATTATTCGTGTCAAGTGAAAGCGAAACGGAGAGATATAATGCAAGAGACGAAAGATCTTGAGTTCAAGGAAAGCGTCACCAATTCGTTCCTTAAAACCGTTTCTGCTTATGCAAACAGCACAGGAGGACGCGTTCTATTTGGGATTAACGACGACGGAAAAATCGTAGGCCTCAATGACCCCAAGCAGACCTGCCTGGATATCGAAAACAAGATTAACGATTCGATTATTCCCCAGCCCGATTACTCCCTAAAAATCAACGAGCCCGATGCAACCGTAGAGCTTACAGTCCTTCCCGGCAGATCGAAGCCTTATCTATACCGCTCGAAGGCGTACAAGCGCAATGACACAGCAACCATACCAGTTGATGCCCTAGGACTTTCGCGCCTTGTGCTCGAGGGTCAGAACCTCCCCTTTGAACAGCTCCCGGCAAACAAACAAGATTTATCTTTCACCGTTTTAGAGAATCGTCTAACTGCAAAGTTATCGCTTCAGTCGTTCACAACCGACATTCTCAAAACCCTCGGCCTGCTCGATGATACCGGGGCCTACAATAACGCAGCGGAGCTGCTCGCGGACGAGAACGGCTTCCCAGGCATCGACATTGCAGTATTTGGTGACACCATCAACCTCATTAAGCAGCGCAAGACCCTTGAGCATGCATCGGTTTTAGCTGAAATTGACGGCGCTCTTGAGCTATTCGAAGCTCAGTACTGTTACGAAGAGATTAAGGGAATGGAGCGAATCCGCAAGGAGCTCATTCCACTTGAGGCGTTCCGTGAGGCAATAACCAACGCGATCGTTCATAGGACCTGGGATGTACCAGCGCACATCCGCATCTCGATGTTCGACGACCGCGTGGAAGTCGCCTCACCCGGCGGATTGCCGGCAAGCATGACTGTCGATGAGTACCTGTCCGATATGCTGTCCGTTAGGCGTAACCGCATTCTTGCCGAAGTCTTTTTACGTCTGGGCCTTATCGAGGCGTTCGGCACAGGTATCATGCGAATTCGAGACACTTATAAAGACAGCATCAAAAAGCCTCGTTTTCAAGTTTCGGACAACGCCATTGTGGTCACACTTCCTCTACTCATGGATAACCCGGGACTCGAAGGCGACGAACTTACCGTATTCGAGCTGCTGAGTGGAGTGCGCCCCCAATCGACAAGTGAGCTTGCGGCCAAAGTAACCTTTAGCCGCTCAAAGCTACTTCGCATCCTCAAAAAACTCGTTGAGGCAGGCCTGGCCACAGTTGAAGGCGCCGGCAGAGGGCAGAAGTATCGCCTGCAGCGCTAGCTAGCAAATGACCTGCGTGTGCTCCTCGATGGCGGCACGATCCTCGGCGGTAATACCCGGCTCGCACACCACGGCGTCCAAGCTGTCCAGGCGGCAGAAGGTGTAGAAGTCGCGCTTGCCGATCTTGCTGGAGTCGGCGATCAGATAGCGCGAGTCTGCCTTGTTAAAGGCGAGCTGCTGGATACGGCCCTCGTCCATGTTG
Source organism: uncultured Collinsella sp. (assembly GCA_937896835.1). Classification (GTDB taxonomy): domain Bacteria; phylum Actinomycetota; class Coriobacteriia; order Coriobacteriales; family Coriobacteriaceae; genus Collinsella. The sequence goes on along the minus strand of CALBOJ010000132.1, from coordinate 9,544 downwards.
GACGTAGACACGTCGCCATCCAGAATGCCGTTGGCGCCGATAAACGCCGCATCGATGCCCAGCGCACGCAGGGTATCCTCGGCCGTTGGCCCCACAAAAGCGGCGGTGCGGCGACGGTACATACCGCCCACGAGGCACAAGTCGCAGTCCTCGCGCGCCTCGAGCAGGTTAAACACCGAAAGCGAGTTGGTCACAATGCGCAGGCGACACGCCGGCAGCATCGAGGCCATCTGTTCCACCGTAGTGCCCGTACCCAAAAAGATGGTCGAGCCCTCCTCGATAAGCTCCACAGCACGGCGCGCAATCTGCAGCTTTTCCTCGGCATGCTTAGTGCGCTTTTCGCTGTGCGAATACTCATGGCGCAACATGGCATGGGGACGTCCCTGTGCGCTACGGGCGCCACCGTGCACGCGCTCGATCTCGCCCAGGCTCGCAAGTTCTTCGAGGTCGCGGCGAATCGTCATATCCGAAACGCCCAGCGCATCCGAAATCTCCTTGACCGAAACCGTGCCCTGCTCTTCGAGCAGCTGACGAACCTTATCCTGTCGCTCTGCCTTAATCACGATGAATCCTCGCCGTTCTTTGCGCGCATATCATTCAAACAGTAACGAACAAATTGTATCAGACTCGTGCGCGTCAAAAATGAACACCCGCACAGCTCCAATCATCACTTTTTTGAGAAAAATACCCCCTGCTTTAGTGGGGTGTAGTGATAATCTCACCTGTTCGCGCTACAGTTTGTCCGAAATACCTCGATGTTAGGAACCAAATGATCACTTCCGAGCTTTTCGGCACCGCGCCGTGCGGCACCTCCGTTCATCGTTATACCCTCAACGGGCCCGAGATCTGCGTTCGCATTATGGACTATGGCGCCACCGTGCTGGGTATCGATGTGCCCGATATTCCCGGCAACGTGCGCGATGTGGTGCTGGGCTTCGATAAGCTCGAGGATTACTTTGACAACCCCGCCTGCTTTGGCGCGACCATCGGCCCCGTGGCAAACCGCACCGCGGGCGCCACGATCACCATCGACGGCACGGACTGGCACATGCCGGCCAACGAAGGCGTCAACAACCTGCACAGCGATCTTGAGCATGGTCTGCACAAGCGCGTATGGGACGTTGAGCTCGACGAGACTCACAACGCCGTGCGCATGACCACCTCGCTTAAGGATGGCGAGCTGAGCCTGCCCGGCAACCGAATCTTTACGGCTGTGTTTACCGTTACGCGCACCGGCGTCTTCCGCATCGAGTATGGTTGCGAGAGCGACCGCGCCACCTACGTGTCCATGACCAACCACACGTACTTTAACCTTGCCGGCCATAACGCCGGCATGGACTGTGAGCACTTCTTTATCGCCAACGCTGCCCACTACTTGCCCATTAACGAGCAGAACATCCCCACCGGCGAAATCGCTCCGGTCGAGGGAACACCGTTTGACTTTCGCGAGCTGCGCCCCGTCGCACCCGGCATGGAGGCCGACGACCCGCAGATTAAGCAGGCCCGTGGCTACGATCACTGCCTGTGCATCGATGGCTATCAGTACGGCCGCAACCTGCGTCGCGCCCTACATGTCGAGGAGATGTGGACCGGTCGTGAGCTGGACTACTACACCACCGCCCCGGGTGTGCAACTCTACACCGGCAACTGGCTGGGCGACGAGCACGCCAAGGACGATGCCAACTATGGCTGGGGCGCCGGCTTTGCCCTCGAGGCCGAGATGTACCCCGACACGCCGCACCAGCCGCTGTTCCCGCAGGGCATTGTGGGTCCGGGTCACCCCTACAGCAATATGATCGAATACCACTTTATGAGGCACTAGGCCCACAACGCGACATCTCGCACAGCAACGCCCGCCGGCACCACCGCCAACGGGCGCTGCTTCATGCCTAAATCCTTCTTTTCGATGCCACCGAATTGGTGACATAACAAAACTATGCCGAATTACTACGATGAACCCACTATGTCCGACCACGCGCTGGTTTATAAAAAATTAGCAACTCGTCTACCTGCGGTTTTATTCTCTGCAAATTTGGCATGCTCGGCGATAAGCAATTCATCGTAGTAAACCGGCATAGTTTTGGCGGACAGCGCCACACAGATCCCCTACGAAGGCAAAATGATCCGTTTTCCTCCGTCCCCAAGGGATCAGTTGAACAGATTGCCGATGGGGTCGGGGGCGGAACTGGGGAGATAGCGGATTTCTAGTTCTATGCCGAGCTTTTGCAGCTCTCTGAGAACAGCGACGTCTGTGTCGTCTACGGCAACTGCGGGCGTTGCGGGACGCTTGCCCTCCCCTGCCTGCATATGACCAATGCTGATCTTGGTGATCGGCACACCGCCCTTAACCAGCGCGAGCGCATCGGAGGGTGAGGCCACCATGATCAGAATCAATTGGCGAGGCGTTGCGGTATGAATGACGTCGATGGTCCTTTGCACCGAGAAAAACCGCGTCCAAACGCCTTCTGGCGCCGCCACCCTCATGGGTGCCCATTGGCGCGAATCTGCCGCGATCTCATCGTTGACGATTAGGACAAGGTTGGAACCCACGGCTTCGTTCCACAGCTCAACGTCTTGTCCGTAAATGAAACGGTCGTCGATGCGTGCGAGAAGAATCTTGGGTTGAGTCATCGCTGCCCCATTCTGTTTGAGACCCGTAAGAGCAAGACATCGCGTCTCCAATATTAGTGCATTTAAAGTGAGAAAAGCCGTCAGAACACTTGCGCGGATTTGCGATGTCCCGTATCATAGACAGCCGTTGACGCCTCAGTTGCGCCATCACATGGCCGCCAGCGTAGCTCAGTTGGTAGAGCACCGCTCTCGTAAAGCGGGGGTCACCGGTTCGAGCCCGGTCGCTGGCTCCATTGCATTAGTGCAGCTCAGAAGCGTAATTGCTTCTGAGCTTTTTTGTTTTCGCGTCTCTTTCCTCCTTCTCCGAGGAGTGAAAAAGGGGTGAAAAACTTTTTTAACTGTTTTCCATAAATAGTTAGCATCATCCAACGTTCACATTAGATCGAACAACAATCCTGTTACGCATAGCCTAATTCCGCTGAGTATCAGAGAAGAACGTCCGGATTATATGCATCCAGCTTCGCTTCTCCAGTCGCCAGTGACTCCTCCAGCCGGTCAGCATATTCAACAATAGAGCCGTAGAATATGGGAGTAAAATCCGAACTTTTCGATAAAGAGGGGTTCCGCTACGTCAATCCTCTTCTTGGCAACCGCGGCCTCATCCTTTTCATAGTACCCAGTGCCAGGAATCCGCTCGTTTGCCTGCGGCAAGCACTTAAGCTGCCTACACAAGCGCGCCGACCCCTTTGAAAGACCCATAAAGGTGATAGCACCAGAGATTACGCCACCGACGCCCACAACAACCTTGCCAGCGGCATCCCCCACCGTCTGCTTTGTTATCTTGATACCCATGAAGCTCAAGAGCTTCTTCAGGATCGGATACCAACTGGTCTTGGTTAGCGACTGGCGAGCGACCTTTTTCGCGACCGCCTCTTGGGCGTTTTTGGCGATTACGGTTAGCATCGAATTCGCGCTGCCTACACCCATCATCACACCGAGCAACACTGCCATTTCGTAGAGAGTCTCGTCATCAACGTCGTCACATTCTTCAAAAAAGGTCTGCCAGCCATACAGGTATGCCAGTTTCTGCATAATCCTGAATGCGTGCACGTAGTATTACGTAATATCGGCAGGAATGGTGCCCACCATCGCGACACCTCCGGGAAGACCCGCTGCAAAGGAAAAGGCGGTTGACTTCTTTGCCTCATAATCAATTACTTCTCTAGCAATTCTATCGATCAGGCCCACATCGATTCCGGCGGTAACGGGGGTCGTTTCCACGGCAAACTCGCCGACATCTTTATGGACACCCTTCCTCCTCAGCTCCGAGCGGAGGAAATGGGGCCGATCAATTCTCACTCCCTTTAGCCGAGCAACTTTTTTCATAAAGTCAATCAAAAATCTCTGGGCCTCCGCCAACTGCTCATCGCTCTTGTCTTTTAACTCTGCAAAAGCCGAATCAACGAGAACAGCGACCCCAAGGCCCTCGCCCTCGTTTTTCTTTCCAAGCAGCCTGACGTCCATACAGCCTTCCAATCAATGCGCCGCGCGGGCTATCGCGTTCTGCGACAGGCCGGACGCACGGAGCCTGAGGGCCTCCCTGGCCCTTATCCTTCTCGCCATGCTGTACCTCCTTGGTCTCGGCTGCATGGACAGCCGGAACGTACCAGGGGGACGGTGCCGACGGGAATATCGGCGGTGCCGAACGGCAATATTCGGGATGTGAGCGGACGGTGTGTAAGCGCAATATCGCCGGTGTCAAAGAGGACAATTACTCAAACAGGTGAAGGAGGGCATCGAGGAGGATAAGGAGATTTACGGTGGCAATTAAGAAGCCAACTCGCCGCGTCATGCCCGTTGGAGAGGCGAGCATGACCCTCATGGGTAATCAAGACACACGAAACAAAGGGGATTCGACAAGTCGCAAGAAAGGGGAGTGCATCACCTTTTGGGTTACGGAAGAGCAGAAGCAAGAGATGAGCACCTACGCGGCGGAACACAACACCACGGTATCAAGGATCATCATCGAAGGCCTTGAGATACGCATGGGTATAGGGCAATCATTATAGCTTAGCCTTCTGCAATTGCTGCGACTCGATGCGGTCCTATCGATTTGCGCAACGGTGTGACGCGTTATCTAGACTGACGATCGTTTCCGCTGCATTTGCCAGCTCATTATCATGTGAAACAATGATAATGAGCTGTTTCAATTTGTTGTTTCTGACATACGAAGCGAGTTCGGCTCGGCTTGTTTCATCCAATCCAGTTGTAGGCTCATCGAGCACCAAGACTGATGGATTACGGGAAATTGCCGACCACAAGTATACACGGCGCAGCTCACCACCCGAAAGTTCAGGACAACGTTTCTCAAGCAAGCCCTCTATGCTGGTTGTCAACGACGGTAGCTCATTCATATGCTGGTGCTTTGTAAAAAATGGGGTGTTGAAATAATCCAACAGGTCCCGAACCGTCTCATCTGGAGCGAAGCACGGTTGGGGGCAGCACGATATCGTGTCTGAACGTATGTAATCCAAATTGCATTTTTCAATCGGCATGTCGTTGTATGTTACTTTGCCTGCCGATGGATACAGCCCAAGGAGCAGGTAAAGGAGCGACGTTTTTCCTCTTCCATTTTCTCCGGTTATGCAGTATGTTCCAGGGCCGGAGAAATCGAAGGAAAATCCGTCAAGAACCTTTCGGGGAGATCCGTCTGGAAGGGGTACCGTAAAATCCAACTTGGAAACAGAAATGCGATTTATTGTGTCAATCTTGACTAAACCTGTCTGATCTTGCTCTGGTTCCGGTCCTACCTTTCCCATGGCGCTCATCCTGTCCCACGAAGCCTTGGCATCCTGATAGGACTTGAACAGGTTCATCGTGTTTTTCAAGGTTTTAAATTGGACGGCAAAATATGCACCGACGATGGTGTATTCGCCTATCGTCATGGTTCCATTGATGATTCGCACTCCGGATACGATGAGTATTATCGCTTGAAACACGGCAGCAAAAAGGCTGTCAATCGATGTTAGTGAGAATGAGAGCTTTCCCGAGTGCAAGACCTTTGGAAAATACTTTTCAAATCCGGTGTCAAGTGCTAGCTCGCTTTTATTGTATGAAGACGTTAACTGAATGTTGAGAATCTGATTCAACTGCGATGCTATTACGGCATAGAAAGCGCTATCTGCCTCCTTCTTCTCGTACATGACTTTATATAGAAGCTTTCGCAATCCGGTAATAACGAAGAGATATGCCACAAGAAGGAGGATGGAGAATAGTGCGAGGAGTGGATCAACCGACCATATGACGAGCAACACGAAAGGAATGGCGACAACAGACAGGGGAGCGCTGATAAAGTTTGTTAGAACGAAAGAAGAAACAACACCTGAGTCAGTGAAAATCCTTTGCGTCGTATAGGCTGAGTCGGTTGTTCGGTTCGTCAGAAAATTAACTCGCTCAAAGCGCAAGACGGTTTCCCTGAGTAGGTCAAAAGAAAGCTTTGTGGATATACGGATAGATAACGTTCCTGCAAAATATGAAAATAAGGCAGAAAAGACCCCTATTGAAGCTACGAAGAGCGCAAAAAGCACAGCATCCTTCTCGCTGCGATTGGCAAGAAGGAAATCTAAGAACTTTCCGTTCACATATGGTGCGGCATAGGAAAGGGCGATTCCAATCGTCGTGATGGCAATGAACGTGAAAGCACCCTTTGTTTTACTAAACTTCGATAAGACGTACCGAATCAAGAATGGCCCCAATCTATCAGGTATGAAATACCAACTGATGACACCTTACACCGCGGTTCGGTGGAAACGAAGCGGCGACTAATCGGCACGAGCGCTTCCATAGAGAGTCTTTGCGAGCTGGATCCTCATAGAAACGGGAATTTTATGTTCGATCAATAGGCCGCGCACGGCAGTCGGACGGCTGAAAAATAAAACAGCCGTCCGACTAAAGCTGTAAATTTTTTCATTGTTTGTTGGGCATGCGCCTGAAGTTTCATGCAATAGGAAATCCATTATGACCATGGTCGAAATGTGAACACTACGATCGTTAGCAAGGAGACGCCAAGACCGGCAAAGATTATGATGAGCGGCAGAATGAAAGCCGCCGATGCCGATAATGGGATTTGGGACGCAAAGGCAATGATGCCCGCGAGAACGAGACCGGCTCCCGTCAACGCTATTCCGAGTCCGACCAATCTGGCAACAAGAGGAATCTTCTCGCTTGGAATATGAGCGATATGGTAACTGTGAATCAGGCCGGGATTGCCGGTCTTTACCATTAACACCCCGACAACGAGAAAGCAGATTCCTCCTACCATGCCGCCAATGGATGATCTTAGCGCTTCAGGACTCATTGCTCGTCTTGGCCACCTTGCTCGCTGAGGGGAAGTGCTGCGGCAAAAGTGATGAGGACCAGTTCATAGGCTCCAACTGCGGTGACTCCGACCGCCACATTTGCTCCCCACACGATGTAATACATGTCGAACCAAGTTTCCGTTCCAAGAGTCGATGCTCTGGTCGGATTCATGTTGTCTACTACGGGCTTCTCGTACATTTAACCCAACATCTCCTTCAACGATGAGTTCAACAGTTCATCCGCGGTATCATCAATCAGGTCAACGTGTAGATCACCTCCCATATCTATATCGCAAATTGTGTCGGACATACGCTCCATGTCGTCAATGGTCCACATGTGGTTACAGAGGTCTTGAACCAGTTTTGTGGACCAAATTGAGCTAAGTCCGTTGTTCCAGTAATCCTCAAGAGGGTGGTTTCTGATGTTGCCAACCACTAACGGGATATACGGAGAAACGACGATGTCGCCGTTTGCGTGCACTGAAACCTGATCTAATAGATATCGGTTATCAGAGAAGCGAATTAGATGGTCGACGGGGTCGCCCCATTGCGGTCGGACATTCGGGTGCTTCCGAAGGAAGTCGTCCTCTTGAATGGCGTGAATCAACGTACGGTATTGGGAATAGTCCGGTCTAATAAATGTGTTCTTTCGCGCACGGCCCAAAACCATGAGGGGTTGGACACGTAGTTCGATAAAGTCACCCGGCGTCCTCTTCGGCCTGTTAGATTTGGTGAAAATCTCATCTAATAGTGAGATGACATCGGGAAACTGTTCGGTGTTGAACGACGTGGGCGTAAATGCGATAGCAAGGTGCAAATCGGAATGGTTGAGTACGGTGGCAACTGCTTCTTCGACGATTTCGAAGGCTCCCTCATGTCCCCTCAGCCTATCGTGAGCTGACCCAATGCCGTCTAGGCTAAATTGGATGCTTTTGAGTCCGGAATCTTCTAAATCTCGGAGAAGGGATTCCGTGAGGAGAAGCCCGTTGGTTACCAGGCTCGCTGCAACATTCCCATCTCGCAATATGGGAAGGCAGCGCAAGATATCTTTACTGCGCAACAAGGTTTCTCCTCCACAGAAACACATGCTGTAAAGCGACATGTCTGCCATTTCCTTTGCGAAAACAAAAAGTTCATCTGAGGTCAACTCGTCGTGCATGACCTCATTCTCGCCGCTGCTGTTATAGCAGTGCAGACATCTCAAGTTGCACTTGTTTGTTATGTCAAGGGCGACGTGATGTGGCGCTCTGAGAACGTTGGTGTACTTGTTTTCCGAAACTCGTCCCATGGTTCCTCTTAACAGACTTCTGAAAAACAGTATACATTCATGCAGTCGCCGTCGCTGCACTCACCTGGAAAAGTGCCAGCGCAAGTGAATTCTGGCTCATTGATAAGATTTCGAATTCCTTCGTTTGATGCAATTTCCTTGCTGGTTAGGTTCAGGTGGAAAAAATTGGGAACATCGCAAAATTCTTGACGATAGAAGCTGGCCGCAGCGGCAATACATTGAACGGCGATGCTTGCGGGGCACAAAAGAAGACAGATGTCTGCGTATCTGAGTAAGGGATTGCTGGAGGGGGCGAGGCCGAGTAGACCGGTTGGTCTCCCTGACTCATATACAATGAAAAATTCCTTGCTCAGATTGAACAATCCGTTTCGCACCTCTAGCGGTCGTTCATACTGCTCGACGGAAAGAGGCCAACCGTAGACAATTGTGGGACTTTCTGGTTCTGATGAGCTCGCCTGGCTTGCCAGGGAGCAAATCAGGCGAATATCGTTTTCTTGGGCAAGCCGTATATGGGTCCCATTGTCCACGCAAATCTCATCGGCAATGGGTGTGCCATTTTCGGTCGGAGTTTTGACCCATCCTATTAGTCTCGATACGCTGAAACCTCTCATTGCCGAGGCTAAGTCAGATTTGAGCATGTCCGGATTGGCGTCTGGAAACTTGTCGCACATCCGATTAAGGATTGTTTCGACGGTGTTTTTACCATCGCACAGAGAGACGATGTAGCTCCCGCTTCCGTTCAACATGATATAGTTCAGCTCATCGCGTCCGGTTAGAACAGAGCGGTACCCGTTCTTTTCCTCTCTTGAGTATGGGAGAGAAATCGATTTCGGGATAAATCCCCTTATTTCGTCAAAGCTCCATTCCATAATTAATCCCTCCTTGTGTCTGTTTGAATATGAGCCGATTTTAGGCTCTTCGGTAGTTTCTGTGGGCGAGACATCAATTTTTCCGCAGGTGGATGCAAAAAAGTTCCGCATATAAGGGAAACGGCCCCGAGAGGGGGCCGTTTCCGCGCCGGGCAGGGTAGGATTTCGCTTGCTACATCAACCTACCGGAAAGGCCCTGACGCATGAACAGGATACTAAGCCGCGCGCTCGCGCTGGTCCACACCGTGATCGAGTACGCCAGCATCGACGGCGGCAGGATAATCGTCGGCGTCAGGCCGTGGACGAGTTTCGGGCTGCGGTGCCCCGTCTGCGGGAGGGCAGCGAATGCTACGACAGGTCGCCAAGGCCGCGGCTGTGGCGCGCGATGGACCTGGCGAGGTCGACCTCTCCGCGCTCGGGCTGCACGAGATGGCGGCGTCCCTGCCCGACTACGTGAG
>CALBOJ010000131.1 GCA_937896835.1 uncultured Collinsella sp. | reverse complement strand
ATTTAAAACCCTCCAGTCAAGCACGCGGCAAGGTTTCCGTCATGTATACGCCACGGCGTATGTCCACTAAAAAGGCCCCCGCAAAGCGAGGGCCTTTTGAGAAACTATGTAAGATCGCTTGATCGCGTTACTCGCAGAGCGAAAGAGCGGCCTCGTCAGCAACGACAACGCAGTTGGTGTGCAGCTGCAGGATCGAAGCCGGGCATTTGGGCGTAACCGGACCATAGCACATATCGTGCACGGCCTGAGCCTTGGCCTCGCCGTTGGCGACAACCAGGATCATGCGGGCATACATGATGGTCTGGGTGCCCATGGTGTAAGCCTGACGGGGCACGTCATCGATGCTGTCGAACAGGCGGCTGTTGGCCTGAATGGTGCTCTCGGTGAGGTCGACGCAGTGCGTGCCCTTGGAGAAGTGGTCATCGGGCTCGTTAAAGCCGATGTGACCGTTGTTGCCAATGCCGAGCAGCTGCAGATCCGGGTAACCGGCGGCAGCGACGATCTTGTCGTACTCGGAGCAGGCAGCGGCGGCATCGGGGTTGGAGCCATCGGGCACGTGCGTGTTGTTCAGATCGATATTGATGTGATCGAAGAAGTTCTCGCGCATAAAGTAGTGATAGCTCTGGGGATCGTCGTGCGAAAGACCACGATACTCGTCCAGGTTATAGGTGCTGACCTCGGCAAAGTCAATGTCGCCCTTCTCGTACCAAGCAGCGAGCTGTTTGTAAGCGCCAATCGGGGTGGAGCCGGTGGCAAGACCCAACACGCAATCGGGCTTGAGGATAACCTGAGCCGAGATGATATTAGCGGCCTTGCGGCTCATATCCTCGTAGTCTTTAGCTTTAATGATTTTCATTACGCGTCCTTTCTCGTACAAGAGAGGCAAGGCTCCCCTTACAAGCACTTGCCCGCGGCCCGCGTCGGCCGCAACCAACGTGTGCGGCCACCAGGGCGAGGTCGCGTAATATATGTGTCTCGTGTCTAACCGCGTCGAGGCCCCTGCCCGTCCACGGTGACCCAAAGCTGTTTAGCTTCGGACAATCCCCATCTTGCCACGGAGGGCGCCCTCTTTCAAGGGCGCCCTCCGTAAACGTGATTGAATTGTAGGCTAAAGGCCAAGCGGAGCGACTAGCGCTCGCGAGCAACGATGAGCTGGTCCATCTCCTCGACATGCTCGCCAACGGAGCCCTTGATGCTCGAGAACTCAACAGAGTTGCACACCAAGATGGGAACCGTCACATCGTAACCCTCGGCAGCAATTGCCTCGCGATCGAACTCGATGAGCACGTCGCCCTTATGGACGACATCACCCACCTGTGCATGCACGCTAAAATGCTTGCCCTCAAGCTGGACAGTGTCCAAACCAACATGGATGAGCACGTCTAGACCATCGACCGTGTTGAGCGCAACGGCATGACCCGTGGGAAAAATGGCCTCGACCTTGGCGTCTGCCGGCGCAATCACACGCGTGCCGGTAGGCTGAATCGCCACGCCCTGGCCCAAAAGGCCGGTAGCAAACGTCTGGTCTTTGACCTCGGATAACGGAATGACGTCGCCCGAGATGGGAGCATCCAGCGTAAGGACTCGACCACGCATACCAAAAGACCTCAGGACTTTAGTGAACATGCTCCCCCTCGGACATACCAATCAATCAAAATAACTTTAACAGTTTACCACTTGGCACCCGTTTTTGACCATTAGGGAAGTTCGCGCTTGACAACCTCGACGATGTCGTCAACCACACGCTGGGTCAACTCGTGCGTCTCGGCCTCGGCCATCACACGGACCAGCGGCTCGGTGCCACTCGGACGTACCAGAATGCGGCCGCGGCCGTTGAGCTCCTTCTCGGCGGCAGCGACGGCGTCCCAAATGGGCTGACAATCGTCCAGGCCGGCCTTATTGTCGGAATGTACGTTGACAAGTACCTGCGGGTACTTCTTCATGATGCCGGCAAGGTCGGCGAGGGTGCGGCCGGTGCGCTTGAGCACGGCCAGAAGCTGCAGGGCCGTCACCAAGCCGTCGCCGGTGGTGTTGTGCTCCAGGAAGATGATGTGGCCGGACTGCTCGCCGCCGATGACGGCACCGTCCTCGAGCATACGCTCGAGAACATAGCGGTCGCCCACGGCGGTCTGGACCATCTCGAAGCCCTGCTCCTTCATGGCGATGGAGAAGCCTAGGTTGCACATAACGGTCGAGACGATCTCGGAGTTGGCGAGCTTGCCGCGAGCGGCCAGGTCGGAACCGCAGATGGCCAGGATGTAGTCGCCATCGATCTCGTTGCCCTCGCTGTCCACGAACAGCACGCGATCGGCGTCGCCATCGTGAGCCAGGCCGATGTCGGCGTGGGTGCGCAGCACGAGCTCGCGCAGGGGCTCAAGATGAGTGGAGCCGCACTCGACGTTAATGTCGGTGCCGCAGTAATCGGTGTTGATGGCATGGACCGTGGCGCCCAGGCGCTGCAGTGCGGCGGGCGTGGTCTGGCAAGAAGCGCCGTGGCCGCAGTCGACGGCAACAACCAGGCCGTCGAGCTTAAGGCCGTCGAGCGTGCTGATGGCATGATCGACATATGCCTTGCGGGCGTCCTTCATCTTGATGATGTGACCCACGCCGGCGCCGGTCGGCAACGTGTCGGCAGCCATGGCCTCCTCGGACATGACCCAGGCGCTGATCTCTTCCTCAACCGCGTCGGGAAGCTTCATGCCCTTGCGGCTAAAGAACTTGATGCCGTTGAACTCCGGCGGATTGTGCGAAGCAGAGATGACGATGCCGCCGTCGAGCTCGTTCTGGACGGTGAGCAGCGCCACGGCAGGCGTGGGGATGACGCCGCAGCAGTGCGGACGGCCGCCCTCGGCCATGATGCCGGCGGTCAGAGCGCTCTCGAGCATGGTGCCCGAAAGACGCGTGTCGCGGCCGACGCAGATATCCGGACCAAGAAACTTGGTCGCCGCGCGGCCCAGGCGAAACGCAAGGTCGCACGAGAGGTCGGCATTGGCGACGCCACGGACGCCGTCGGTACCGAAGATGTTCTGGGGCATAGGATCGCTCCTTCCCTAGCAGGCGATATGCAACCGCCCACGCTAGTCGAAAAAGAAAAGCGGGACCCGCCGAGGAATCGGCAGGCCCCGCTTGTACATTGTATCTCGAAAGGAGATAAAACCTTAGCGCTTGGAGAACTGGGGAGCGCGGCGAGCCTTCTTGAGGCCGTACTTCTTGCGCTCGACCACGCGAGCATCGCGCGTAAGGAAACCGGCCTTCTTGAGGTCAGCACGGTAGTCGCCAGCGTTCAGAAGAGCGCGAGCGATGCCCAGGCGCAGAGCGCCGGACTGACCGGAGATGCCGCCGCCATCGCACAGAGCGATAACGTCGAACTGACCGGCGGTGTCGGTCACCTTGAAGGGAGCAAGGGCGTTCTCAACGAGCTGATGACGGCCGAAATACTGCTCGGCGTCACGCTTGTTGATGGTCACCTTGCCGGTGCCGGGGACGAGACGGACGCGGGCGACGGCGTTCTTACGACGGCCGGTACCCTGGTAGACAACGGTGTTCTCAGCCATCTTTAAGCCTCCAGCTCAATCTTCGTGGGGTTCTGGGCAGCGTGCGGATGCTCGGCACCAGCGTAGACCTTAAGCTTGGTCATCTGGGCACGGCCGAGGGTGGTCTTGGGCAGCATGCCGCGAACGGCGCGCTCGATGACCTTCTCCGGGTGCTTCTCCATAGCCTGGCGGAAGCTCTCAGCCTTGAGGCCGCCGTTGTAGCCGCTGTGGCGATAATAGGTCTTCGTGTCGGCCTTGTTACCGGTAAGCTGGACCTTATCGGCGTTGATGACGACAACGAAGTCGCCGCAGTCGCTGTTGGGCGTGAACTGGGGCTTGTTCTTACCGCGCAGAATCATTGCGATCTGGGTGGCAAGACGGCCCAGGACAGCACCATCGGCGTCGACGAGAACCCAGTTGCGCTGGACCTCGCCCTGCTTGGCGTAGTGAGTCGATTTCGAAATCACTTAGACTCCTCCATGTACAGTACGTGTTGTTACAGAGATTCACGGGGCTCTGCAAGTAACCCGTCCATATTACCCCGCTCGCCGCCCGAGTCAACAGGTATTTTGGTTCTGACCAGACTTTCTGCACATGTCGTCCATGGGTCATGACGTCGCGACACTAGCGCTCGACAAATGCCTCGATATCTCCCAGCAAGCGCTTTGCCTCCTGGCGGCCCTGAATATACAGGTCGAGGAGCTTTGCTGGATCGTGCTCAACGTGACCGACCTCGACCGGCTTTTGCGGAGCAACGACCAGTGCGCGGCCCTCGCGCTCATACTTCCACAGATGCATGCGCTGGATGTTATAGCGGTCGTGGCGCGTCTCGATAGCCTCGAGCAGGTAGGGGTAGTCGGCATAGCGGGCGCGCGCGGCGGGCATAAACTCGTAGGGCTTTTTCTCGTACGAGCGGTCCTGCGTGACAATGACAACCGCGCGATCGAAGCCCGCCTCCTCCAGCACGTGCTCGATGGGAACCGAATCGGCTACGCCACCGTCGACGTATTTGTGTCCGTCAATCTCGACCGGCGGCGTCACCAGCGGCAGCGACGTCGAGGCGCGCACGGCATCGAGGTCGAGCACGGCGCTTTTGACCGGCAGGTACGCGGCAGTTCCAAAGAGCATGTCCGTCGCGACGGCGTACATCTCGATGGGGCTCGCATCAAACGTCACGTTGTCAAAGGGATCCAGGCGGTCCTGGACATCGTTGAAGATAAAGTCGTAGCCCACAATAGAACCCGTGGACGCAAACGATGCGGCACCCATGAAGCGGTTGTCGTTGCAGAAAGCCAGGTTGATGCGGTTGGCACGGCCGATCTGGTGCGACTTGTAGTTCACGCCGTTGAGGGCACCGGCCGATACGCCATATACCGCCGGAATCTCGACGCCAGCCTCCATGAGGACGTCGAGCACGCCTGCGGTAAACTGCCCGCGAAAACTACCGCCCTCCAGGACGAGCGCGACCTTGCCGGCGTTCTTTGCTTTATCTTCTGCAGTCATGTTGACCTCCTGCTGTTTCGTTTTGGCTTTCTTCTACCCAGTTTTGGGATAGAGAGCGCATTGGTTTTGGAGTTGCGGAGGACGGGGCGGTCGGCGGGAAAGCGCGTCCCACCCTGCGTTGCTGCGGCGTTTTCTTTACGCTCGCGCCCTGCGCAGAGTTCGATTCTCCGCGGTACGGGGGATCCGTTGATGCGGGGTTTGGCCAGCTGAAATTCAATAAACATCGCATCCGTTTTGAATCGAGGCTTTGCGCGGAGAATCCGCGTATTTGCTTCGCAAATCCGCACCGGCTTCGGCCGCCTGTCGGCGTCCTCGCCCGCTCGCTACAAACGCTTCGCGTTTGCTTAACGCTCGCGCCCTGCATAGAGTTCGATTCTCCGCGGTATCTGTAAGTAATAAAAAAGCAGGTAGGTGCGTTTACCTACCTGCTTGTAACTATTGGTGGAGGCGCGGAGAATCGAACTCCGGTCCACGAAAGCCCCCTGATTGGCATCTCCAAGCTCAGTCGCTGGTTTTGTCTCGGACGCTTTGCGCGCAGCGACACGCTCGCGGCGTCCTAACCGGTTCGGTCTTAGCCTGCGCCATACCGATTACGTGCGCAGGAGCATTCCCCTAAAATGACGTCGCGCCGGTGTCGGGGAAATCACCGGGTTGACGCGCCGCTATAAACTAAGCAGCGAGAGCCATAGGCTCAAAAGAAGAGTTGTTGTCAATTCAATTTGACGGTACCCCTGTTTAACGAGGCGAGGAGACCTCGGCTTGCTTCCTCTCTCAGAGCTATCGTGTCGAAACCAGTCGCCCCCGAATGCTGGGAAAGTCTGGATGGCGTCGGGCCTGCAAACACCCGATAACCGTCGACTTTTCAAGGAACACGCGGGTGAGCCCCGCTCGTGGATAGCTATCTTACCACGTTCTAAAGGATGACAGCTGCTCTATGCACGAGCTGTGAAGACCATAATGTGCACCATACTTCGCACTTTTGTCACCGAACGCGTCACGTATATTTTCGCCAAGCAAAATTGACCCGTCGAAAGGACCGTTATGGATACCAAGCAGCAACTCGTCAATGCCCTCGTGGGCCTGGGCTCAACCATTACCGAAGCTATGGATGTCATCGAGGGCTTTGTCCCCTGCGGACATCCCGCCCTCACGGTATCGAACGCACTCGTCGCGCTGGACGCTGACGATGATGCAGCTCTCGCCCAGCAGCTTGAGACCGTCGAGGGCTTTATCGACCACGTGAGTGAGAACCGCGGCGTGTCCGCCTACCACGGCATCGAGGTCGAGCTCGCGGGTCCCAAAGCCGATCTGCTCACAGCAATCTGCGAGGTAGGCGCCCTTATGCAGACCGCAGGCGTCAAGAACACCCAGGTCAACGAGTGGGTCTACCGCAGCTTAGCCGCGCTCGACAGCTCCGAAGAAAAGGCAGCCGAGCAGCTCGCAGAAAGTCCCGCCATTAAGGCCGAGCTTTTGTAAATAGCAGACGCGGGTCCCTTAGCGCATCGTCGTCCAAGAGGCCCGTAAACAGTTCGCGTCAACCGATAGCCGCGCCGCCGCGTTCGGCCAAAGCAAGAATCGGCATCATTTGACGAGGTGTCTTTGCTGCAAGATCGGCATGTTCGAGCAGTTTGCGATCGTTAGTTACCAAGTAATCAACCTGGGCGCGTTTGCATGCGGCGAGTACCAAGTTGTCCTCGTAATCGCAATGGAGCGCTAAGTATTTGTCGGCTAGCCACAGATCGGATGCGTCTGCGCCCACGGCGGTGGCGTTTTCGGTCATATTCCGAGCAAACGCCAGTGCCGCATCGCCAATTGCGCGGGCAGAAGCCTCGTCGAGCGCTCCCCCGACGGCAAGAACGCTACGCTTCAGCTCGTGTTGGACAACGTATAGCACGTCCTTAGCGATATGCACCGGAAAGAACAGTAACGACCCCGTCTCCGTCGCCTGCCCAATAAACGCACGCGCGGCAAGCGATTCGGCATGGTCGACGCAAAACGAATCAACCCATACGTTGGCGTCCACCATGATCTTGAGAGGCGCCCCACTCACTGGATCATCCCCTTTTGGCGATAGCGCTCGTCCATGGCTTCGGAATAGATTGTTTCCCAACCGCGATCGTCGGATACGGGCGACGTAGCGATGCCCAGGTCCGCGTAAAGCTGATCCGCCGCCGCCCATGATGCGGCGAACGGAGTATCGGGCGCGACGGTCTGCTGCCGGTCGTCGACGGCCGCAAGCACTTCCTCGCACTGCCCGCCACCCTGCGCGACCTTGGCCACCACCTTTTTGATGAGCTCGGGCAGTGACCCGCCCGAAAGCCGCAGCGCTTCCTCGGCACGGTTCTTGACCTGGCGATCCACGCGAACGTTCACCTGCGCCATGCCGCCAACAGCACCCATCTCAACCTCACCTTCGACTTCTGCTATCTTAGCTAGCACAACTATATATTGCTGCTAGCACATGGTCAAACGCAAAAGGCCTGCATTCTGGCGGCTGCAACACCGCCCAAATGCAGGCCGAAAACTAAAGTAAAAGTGCTAGCGCAGATATGCCTTCGCGTTGCCCAAGCTGTAGGCGATCGTTGAGCCGTTGTGCAGTAGTGACGACGTCTGCGGAGTGATCATGCCGGTAATACCCAATGCCAATAGCGCCGAGTTGGTGAGCATCACCCTTGAATACGAACTCGTCAGACGGTCGATAAGCCCCTGGCTCATGCGGCGCAGGCGCACGATCGCGGCGAGATCCGTGTCGGTCAAGATGATGTCGGCGACCTCTTTGGCGATGTCGCTTCCGCCACCCATGGCCAGGCCCACGTCGGCCAAACCGAGCGCCGGCGAATCGTTGACGCCGTCGCCCACCATGGCAACGTGGCGCCCCTCGCGCTTAATCCGCTCCACATAGGCGTACTTGTCCTCGGGCAGCAGCTCGGCCTTAAACTCATCGACACCAGCCGCGCGAGCAATGCGCTCGGCCGTGCGCTCCGAGTCGCCCGTGAGCATGACCACGTGCTTAACGCCCAGCGCATGCAGGTCGGCGATGGCCTCGCGGACCCCGGGCTTGAGCGGATCCTCGATGCCGAGCACGCCCACAACGGTGCCGTCGACCGCCAGATACAGCGGCGACAGCCCCTGCATCTGGGACTCAATGCGTTCCTTGATGTCGGACTCGAGCTGCGCGCCCTCGTCCTCGAATACAAAGTGCGCTGAACCGATGATGGCGCGACGCCCTTCGATGGACGAAGCGATGCCGTGCGCCACGATGTACTCGACGGCAGCATGGCGCTCGCGGTGCTCGAGCCCGCGCTCACGTGCCGCATTGACCACGGCACGCGCCACCGGATGCGGAAAATGCTCCTCCAAGCAAGCGGAAAGGCGCAGGACCTCGTCCTCGCTCCAGCCGTCGGTCGTGAGCACGCAAGCTAGACGCGGCTGGGCCTCGGTCAGCGTACCGGTCTTGTCAAAGACAATGGTATCGGCCTTGGCAAACGACTCAAAGTACTTCGCGCCCTTGACCATGACGCCCATCTTGGCAGCATCGCTCATAGCGGTCATGACGGCAACGGAACCCGTGAGCTTAAGCGCGCACGAGTAGTCGACCATCAGTGCCGCCGAGGTCTTAATGAGACTGCGCGTGGTGAGCGCAACCAGGCCCGCGAGCAGGAAGTTCCACGGGACGATCTTGTTGGCGAGGTCTTCCATGTGCGACTGGCCCTCGGACTTGAGCGAGTCGGCCGTCTGCACGAGCGAGACGATCGAGCGCAGCTTGGTCTGCGCCGTGTTGGCGCGCACGCGCACCAAGATGCTGCCGTCTTCCACGACGGTTCCGGCGAACACGTCGTCGCCTGCGCTGCGCTCGACGGCAAGCGGCTCGCCGGTCAGGGTCGCCTGGTTGACCATGGCGCTTCCCTGCTCGACGACGCCGTCAATGCAGATGGACATGCCGGTGCGCACGGCCACCAAGTCACCGGGCTCAAGCTCGGTCGCGGCAACGCTTACCTCGGTGTCGCCGACGACCTTTTGCGCCTTGTCGGGCACATCGAGCAGCGAGTTGATGAGCTCGTTTTCGCTCATGGCGCGGGTGTAGTCCTCGAGCAATTCGCCCACGTTGAGCAGGAACATCGTCTGCCCTGCGGTGTCGACATCACGTTTGACGAACGAAATGCCGATGGCCGACGCGTCAAGCACGGGAACGGTCAGGCGCGGCTGCGCGAGCTCACGGAGGGCGGCGCGCAAAAAGGTCATGTAACCGGCTACGACAAACACCGCACGCAGGGGCGTGGGCAAAAACCATCGGCGCGCATAGTGAGCGCCGATGAGTGTGGCAAGATCCATAACGAGCTTGTGCTTGCGTGGCTCAAGCTGCATCACGTAACCCGTCTTTGCGTCGGCAATGGCCTGGGCGTCGAGTGCGCCCAGAGCATCGAGCACGCCTGCACGACGCTGCTCGTCATATTCGAGCGCCATCTGGCCGATGCGGCCGTAGACGTGCACCTTGCGCACGCCATCGATTTCGCCACTGAGCTTTAGAAGCGCATCGAGATCGCTCTCTGGCACAGGACCCGCCAACTGGAGGCGGGTCCTGCCGGGGATCTCGCTGATAATCGAGAATCTCATAGTTTGTGCCTGGGAGCGTTACTCGGTTGCCTCGTCAGCAGCGGCCTCGCTCTGGGTGATGTAGGCAGCCTCGGCAACCATGTCGTCGACATTAGCCTTGGCCTGCTCGACCATGTCCTGGTAGCCGTTCTTGATGCGCATGCCGCACGCAATGCCCTGAACGCAGGCATTCTTGACCGGAGCGCTGGTAAGCAGCTTGATGCCGGCCGTGCCAAGCAGAAAACCGCCACCGACAAGCAGGGTATTGAACGTCGACTTCTTCATGTTGCTTCTCCCTTTTGCCGCATTGGACGCGGCATGGTGCTTCAGCACCCGAGTAAACAAGTTTGCTCGAGCACGCTTTTGAAATATCTCAATTTTATCTAACTATCTAGGTCAGCCATGGCTAACCTTTTGAAAATTAACGATGCGGAGTAACCGATTGTCAATGTGAGAAAGGGACTGTCCCTTTGCCCCTTCTTACAACTGCCAGGTAGCTGCTTCCTTTTGCAGCGCCACCATGCGGGCGAATTCTCCACCTGCCGCCTTGAGCTGCGCCGGAGTGCCCTGCTCGGCAACCACACCATCCTTGAGTACAACGATTTTGTCGGCATTTTCCACCGTACGCATACGGTGGGCAATAACGATAACCGTCTTACCTGCAAGCAGACGGGAGAGCGCCTGCTGAACCACGGTCTCGTTCTCCACATCCAAGCTCGCCGTCGCCTCGTCCAGCAACACGATCGGCGCGTCTTTGAGCAGCGCACGGGCGATAGAGATGCGCTGGCGCTCACCGCCGGACAGCTTGGAGCCGTTCTCGCCGATCATGGTGTCATAGCCCTGCGGCATGCGGCTCACAAACTCGTCGCAGTTGGCGGCACGCGCGGCAGCAAGCACTTCCTCATCGGTGGCATCGCGACGACCAAGACGGATGTTTCCCATCACCGTGTCGTCAAAGAGCAACACGTCTTGGAACACAATGGCGTAGTCGCGCAGCAACACCTCGGGATCCACGCTTGCAACATCCACGCCGCCCACGGTGACCGTGCCTTCGGTGGCGTCCCAAAAGCGCGCGGCCAGGCGGCTCACCGTGGACTTACCGGAACCCGAAGGACCGACCAGTGCCGTGACCTCCCCTTCTTTGGCGGCAAAGCTCACATCGGTAAGAACTTTCTCGCCGGCGCGGCCGTCCTCGCCCGCACCATAACCAAATGCCACGTGATCGAACACCACGTCATGACCTACGGGCTCAAACTGCTCGCTGCCCCGCGCCACGGGCTCTTCCATGATGGAGCGCATGCGCTTGGCCGACGACTCGGCGGCAAACAGCTCGGACATCAGCATCAGTGCCTGATCGAAGGGCGCATAGATGCGGCTCACCATGAGCAGGAAGGCAAACATCACCAAAAAGTCGACCCGGCCGGAGGCGACCATCGCAGCGCCCGTGACCAACGTGGTGGCAATCCCCAGGCGCAGGATGGCAAAGGCGGAGTTGACCAAAAGCCCATTGGCGAGCTCGCCCTTGGTGGTCTCGCGCTCCTCGGCATCGATCACGGCGTTGAGCCCCTCAAGATAATGAGCCTCCTGGTTGGTGGCGCGGATCTCGCGCACGCAGTCGAGCGTCTCCTGGATCGCCTCGGTAACCTTGACCTTCTCGGCACGCACATGGTCGAACACCGGGATCATGGGGCCGCGCGTCAGATACAGCACGGCAAAGGCCACGGGAACGCTCCAAAACGCCGCAATCGCCAGCTGCCAGCAAAAGAACAGCGACGCCACGAACACAATGACGCTTGCGATGATGGCACCCCAAAGCTCTCCCAGCACGTGGCTGTAGGCGTGCTCCATGGCCTGGACGTCGCCCATAATGGTCTCGGTTAAATCGGCCAGATCACGACGGCCAAAAAACGACAGCGGCAGCTTGCGCAAGCGCTCGGCGATCTCCATACGCTGCTTGCCGCACTCCTCGTAAAAGATGCAGTAGGTGTAGTAATACTGCTGCCAGTTAGAGGCAAAGAGCAACACGAAAAAGACCAGGAGGCCGCCCACAATCGGCAGGGCATCCGGCAGGTCGGCACCGGTGGCGAGATGTTCGACAAAACCGGCCATGACCAGGAACAATAAGCCCATGCCGGCCATGGTAATGAGATTGGTGAGCGCGGTCCAGAAAATGCCGCGTTTTACGCCGGCGACGCCTTTATCGGATAGGAAATACTTCTTTTGGAATGAGGCGAACATTTAGGCCTCGCCTCCCTTCGTGACGGCGGCATCCGCGGCAGCAGTGATCTTCCAGCTCGCGGCCTGTTCGTATTCGGCCCACATCTTGGCATACAGACCCTCTTGGGACAGCAACTCGGCATGGGTGCCAGTCTCCTGCACGCTACCTTGGTTGAGCACCACGATCTTGTCGGCCCCCACCACGGTCGAAAGCCGGTGCGCGATCATAATGACTGTGCGACCCGCCGCCAGTTTGCTAAAGGCACGCTGGATGAGCGCCTCGTTCTCGGGGTCGGCAAACGCTGTGGCCTCATCGAGCACCACGATGGGCGCGTCCTTAAGGATTGCGCGGGCGAGTGCCACGCGCTGGACCTCGCCGCCCGAAAGGTACGCCCCGCCGGCGCCGAGCATGGTGTCGATGCCCTGCGGGAGCTTGGCCACGATATCGTCGCACTGGGCCGCGGAGAGGGCCGCGCGCACTTCGTCGTCAGTAGCTGTAGGCTTGGAGGCACGCACGTTATCGGCAAGTGTTTGCCGGAACAGCTGGTTGGTCTGAAACACAAAGGCGACCTGGTCCATAAGCTCGTGCGGATCCATGTCGCGAACGTCTACACCGCCTACGAGCACACGACCTGCGGAAACATCCCAAAAACGCGGGATCAGACTGGCACAGGTTGACTTACCGCCGCCAGAGGGACCCACCAACGCGAGGGTGCTACCTGCAGAAACGCTAAAGCTCACATGGTTGACGGCAGGTGCCTCGGCACCCTCGTAGGTAAAGCTCACGTCCTCAAATCGCACGTCGCCGCCGGCGGGGTGCTTGGGCTGGGCAGGCACGGAGAGCTGCTTGGAATCCATGACGCTTCGAATGCGAGCCAGCGAATCGGCACTCATCTGAGAGGCCTCGCCCACAAACATGAGCTTGGTCATGGCCGTTGGTACCACGGCCGAAAATATCGCGTAAAACGTGAAGTTGGCCATAAAATGCGCGAAGTCCGTCTCGCCCGGCGCCAACAGCAACGCCACGGGCAACAGGAATGTCACAAGACCATTGAGCGCGGTAAGGTTGAGCACCTGCGGGCCTCGGCAGAACGTGCCCGCATAGTTTTGCGCCATGTCGGCGTATTCGGCGATCGCGTCGTGGAACGCCTTAAAGGAGTAGACCGTCTGCTGGAACACCTTGACCACGGGGATGCCGCGCACGTATTCGGTGCCGGTCTTGTTCATCTTGACCAGCGCGCCCATGTAGGCCTTCATAAACTCGGCGCCCTTGCCGCTCATCATGGTGGCCATGGCGCAAAACGAAACGGCCACCGAAATGAGGCATGCCGCGCCCAAGCGCCAATCGAGGGCGAAAAGCAGCACGAGCAAGCCCACGACCATGGCGGCGGCGCCTGCGATATCGGGCAGCATGTGTGCGAGCAAAGTCTCTGTGGAAGCGGCGCATCCGTCTACGATACGGCGCAGCTCACCGGTGGCGTGTGTGTTAAAGTAGCCAAGCGGCAGCTTAAGCAGGTGCTCGCTCGTAGTCTTGCGAATATTGGACGCGCAGCGAAACGCAGACAGGTGCGTGCACATGAGCCCCACGAAATAGACCACGATGCTTGCCAGCGCAAACCCCACGGCCCACCAGCCATACGTCGCGATGCCGCAGGCTTCGCTCCAGTTAGGTGCCACGGCGATCAGATCGCGCGCGACAAGCCAAATGCACACGTACGGGCCAAAGCTCAGCAGCTGCGAGAGCGCCGAGAGGGCCATGCCCAAATATGTTAGGGATTTACGGTCGCCGGCATATGCAAGCAGCTCGCCGATACCGCCGCCTTCCTTTTTTGATCCCTTTGCCATGAGATTCCTTTCTAACGGCTTGAGAGTTAACCGTAATGAACTTATCATTGATGTGTTAGCCATGGCTCACAATCGAGCCAGGCGTGGACGTTTCTGCAAAGGAAAGGGACGCTTTTGCAAATACGGCGGGCAGCGACCGACATAACCGAGCTCTATGCACCGCAGTTTGAGCAGTTTGGCCTGGAGCTTACCGGCAAGGGCGCCGTCTTTACCGGCGAGGTGGCAAACGATCGGGCGCACGGACGCGCATGGATCATGCCCCTCTCCCCTGCCTGCATCGTCATGGAGCATTACATTACCCCGACGCACGATATGTACCTGGCCGAATACACACCCGAACCGTACGCGTGCGTGAGCGAGGTCAGCGCGCCCACGCTCATGTGCATGCCCGAAGCCGGCATAACGCCTGCGAACCTTAAACCCCTGCATGGACCGTGGCCGAACAGCGCGGTGTGCAGCTTTATCCAAGATAGCTGCGGCGAGGAGCTAAGTCCGCTGTTTGCAGGGCAGCTTTATCACTCGCGCTCGGTGCTCTTTTTGCCCGGGTATTTTGACGAGCTGGAGCATCGGTATCCCACTGAGTTCGCAGGAGTCTTTGAAGCGTTTGCCGAGTCGTGGCACGAGGAGGCGACGTCTGCCATCTGCCACACGCTGCGCCGGATTAACGAGGACCGCGCCCGCACCGTAGGCGGACACGTCTATATGCAAGGCATCGTGGAGACCATGGTCGCGGAGCTCGCCTGTTCGCGCGCGGCCCACAAGCAGGCGCAGCAGGCGGCAGACACACGCGCCAGCGCGACCATTGCCGAAGAAGCAACGGCGATGATTGAGTGCGAGCTCGACAAAGGCAGACGTGTGGGTATCAACGAGGTGGCCGAGAGGCTCTACACAAGCCGCTCCAAGCTATGCGCCACCTTTAAGGCCCAAACTGGCGAGTCCCTGGGCGCCTACATTCGCAGACGCCGTATGGAGCGAGCACAGGACCTTTTGGCCGATAGCGCGCTCACGATAGCGCAGGTGGCAGAGCGTCTAGGCTACCCTCAGCAGGCCGCCTTCGCCCAAGCCTTCAAGCAACACACCGGCACCACCCCCACCGCTTGGCGCTCCCAACACCAGTAAGGAGCCAGCAAAGGGACAGACCAATGAGCTCCACATGCAGAGAAGGTCACCTGCAATGTGACAAAGGGACTGTCCCTTTGTCACATTCACAAAAATGGGCGCGCCAACGGCACGCCCATTCACCAAATTCCATTCAGCCCACCTGACCCGGAAGGCCGAGTCGTCAGGGCGGGGAAGGCCCCCGGAGCGGCGGGGCGCTTGCTCAAAATGAGTTCCGCACGCAAAGAAGGCCACTTAATGTGGCCTTCGTCTTGCGCAGGACTGTTCGAAATTTTGAGGAAGCACCCCACCGCTCCGGGGGCCTTCCCCGCCCGTGAGTCTACGCGAGCGCCTTTCTCAGCAACTCGTTGAAGAGCTTGGGGTTGCCCTTGCCGCGGCTCGCCTTCATGCACTGGCCCACCAAAAAGCCGATAACCTTCTGGTTGCCGTCACGATACTGCTGCGCCTGCTCGGCACAGTTTGCCAGCACCTCGTCCACGATCGGCTGCAGTGCGCCGGCATCGCTCACCTGACGCATGCCGCGCTCGTCGACGATCTTGTTGGGGTCGTCGCCGGTCTGGGCCATCGCCTCAAAGACCTCGTGCGCCTGGTTGGAGCTGATGGCATCGGTCGCCAGCAGCTTGGCGAGTGCCGCCACCTGAGCCGGCGCGATGCCGGACTCGGCGAGCGACACGCCTGCGCCCTTAAGGTAGGCGATCATCTCGTTGACCAGCAGGTTTGCGACCGTCTGGGCCTCCTTGCCAGCCATACCGGCAGCGGCGGCCTCAAAGAAGTCGGCAAACTCAGGGTCGCCGGCGATCTGCTCGGCGTCAGCCGTCTTAATGCCAAAGTCGGCCTCAAAACGGACGCGCTTGGCATCGGGCAGCTCGGGAATCTCGCCACGGCAGCGGTCGATGAACTCGTCGTCCAGATCGAACGGCGCCAGGTCGGGATCGGGGAACAGACGATAGTCGTCTGCCGTTTCCTTCACACGCATGACCACGGTGCGCTTGCGGCTGGGCTCCCAGTGGCGGGTCTCCTGATAGATGATGCCGCCCTCCTCGAGCACCTCGGCCTGGCGGCAAATCTCGTAGGCAAGGCCGTCGTGCAGACTCTTAAACGAGTTGAGGTTCTTGAGCTCGGTCTTGGTGCCCAACTTGGTCTCGCCACGGCGACGCAGCGACACGTTGCCGTCGCAGCGCATGGAGCCCTTCTCCATGGAGCAGTCCGAAATGCCCAGCGTCACAAAGATGCGACGGAGCTTCTCCATAAACAGGCGAGCCTCCTCGGGCGTGCGCAGGTCGGGCTCGGTGACGAGCTCGATCAGCGGCGTGCCGCAGCGGTTGTAGTCGACGAGCGACTCGGCCGCGGCGGTAATGCGGCCCTCGGCGCCGCCCACGTGAACCATCTTGGCGGCGTCCTCCTCCATGTGGATGCGCAGGATGCGGATGGGCACCGTGTAGGAACCGTCCTCGCGACGCTCGGGCATCTGCAGGTTGGACGCGTCGTAGCTGGCCAGATGGCCGGCGCGCTGATTGCCCTCGCGCATCGTGGAGGACATGGACGTAGACAGGCCCTCGGCGTTGGCCGAGGCGCTCGCCAGGCTCTGAGCCTCGGCCTCGCCAAACGCGCAGTCGGGGCGCTCGGCGGCACCGCGACCGGTCACATCCAGATCGAGATGGCCGTACATGGCAAAGGCGACCGGACCCTGCGTGGTCTGAAAGTTCTTGGCCATATCGGGATAGAAGTAGTGCTTGCGGTAGAACATCGAGTGGCGCTGGATCTCGCAGTTGGTGGCGAGACCGGCCTTGACGATGCTCTCGATGGCGCGCTTGTTGGGCACCGGCAGGGCGCCGGGCAGGCCCAGGCACACCGGGCACACGTTGGCGTTGGGCTCGTCATCGTGGCTGAGCTTGCAGTTGCAGAACATCTTGGTATCGAGTGCGGTGAGCTCGGTATGGATCTCCAGGCCGATCACGGCCTCCCAATCCTGCAGGACCTCGGAAAGCTCCTTCATTACAGCTCGCCTCCCTTCCCGGCAAAATCGGGCGCGACGGAAAGCGCGGGCGCACCCGTGGCGGCATCGGCAAAGCCGCGCTCCAGGGCGCGGGCAAACGTGAGCAGTTGACGGTCCTTAAACGCCGGACCCACCAGCTGGGCAGAAACGGGCAGCTGAGTGTCCTCGCCCAGGCCCAGCGGCACCGAGATACCGCCGTTGCCGCAAATGTTGAGCGAGATGGTGTACAGGTCGGAGAGGTACATCTGCGTGGGGTCGCTGATCTCGCCAAACTTAAAGGCCGTGCGCGGCGAAGCGGGCATGAGGATGGTGTCCACCTTGGTATACGCGGCGTCGTAGTCCTGCGTGATGAGCGTGCGGGCCTTTTGCGCGGCGTAGTAATACTTGTCGTACACGCCCGAGCTCAGCAGGTAGGCGCCGAGCATCTGACGGCGCTTGGCCTCGGCGCCAAAGCCGTGGGCGCGCGACAGCGAGCTCTGGTCGGACAGGTTGGCGCAACCCTCCTCCTGATAACCGTAGCGAATGCCATCGAAGCGGGCCAGGTTGGAGAACGCCTCGGCCGGGCCGATGACGTAGTAGGCAGCGATGGCGGCGTCCAGGTGCGGCAGGTCGACCTCGACCAGCTCGGCGCCCTGGTTCTGCAGCTCCTGGGCGGCGCGCTGAACAGCAGCCTTGACCTCGGGCGTCAGGCCCTCGGCCTCCATAAACGCGGGAATGATGCCCACGCGCTTGCCCTCGATGCTGTCGTTGAGATGCTCGGTAAAGTCGACGGCGCAATCCTGGCTCGTGCAGTCGTACGGATCGTGGCCCGCGCCGGTAAGCGCGTTCATGGCCAGCGCGACATCCTCGACCGTGCGGCCGAAGGGGCCAACCTGGTCGAGCGACGAGCCAAAGGCAACCACGCCGTAACGGCTCACGGCACCATACGTGGGCTTAAAGCCCACCACGCCGCACAGCGACGCGGGCTGGCGAATGGAGCCGCCGGTGTCCGAGCCCAGCGAGAGCGCGACCTCGCCCGCGGCGACAGCTGCAGCGGAACCGCCCGAGGAGCCGCCGGGCACGCGCTCGGTATCCCAAGGGTTGTTGGTACGGTGGAACGCCGAGCTCTCGGTGGAGCTGCCAAAGGCAAACTCGTCCATGTTGGCCTTGCCCATGGGCAGGCAGCCTGCATCGAGCATGCGCTGGACGCAGGTGGCGGTGTAGACGCTCTGGTAGTCCTCGAGCATACGGGAAGCGCAGGTGGTGCGCGTACCCACGAGGTTCATGTTGTCCTTGATGGCCAGCGGCACGCCCGCGAGCGGAGGCAGCGGCTTTCCGGCGGCACGGTCGGCATCCACGCGCGCGGCGGCCTCGAGCGCAAGCTCGGGCGCCACCTGCAGGAATGCCTGGACCCCGCCCTCGCGCGCCTCGATGGCGGCAAGGGAGGCCTGGGCCACCTCGGTAGCGGTAAAGTCGCCGGCGGCAACGCCCGCGGCAATCTGGGCGGCGGTAAGGGAATCGAAGCTTAGCGCCATTACTCGCTCTCCCCCTCTCCCAAAATGGACGGCACGCGGAAGTAACGCTCACGCGCGCTGCCGGCGTTTTCGAGCGCAACGTCGAGCGGCAGGTCGCGCTCGGGCTCGCGCAGGTCATCGCCCATCACGTTGGACAGGCTTCCGATGGGATGGAACGTGGGCTCCACGTCGGGCAAGTCATATTGCAAGACGGGCTCGAGCATCTGGACGGCGTCGTTCATGTAGGACGTCATCTGGGCGAGCTCGTCATCGGTCAGTGCGATCTTTGCGTACTCGGCGATGCCGCGCACGTCTTTCTCGCTGAGTGCCATAGGCGCTCCCTTCCGCATAACAGATAAACCGCTCTAGTATACAAGGCAACGCCGCTTGGAGCAGGTGCTTTACCCAAATGCAGCGAAAACGTAACGAGGGCGGCGGTTGGCAGGCGGCGGGCTGGCGGTTCTGCAGCGAAACTGCGCCGTCCGTAGCGAAAACCGTCCCGCCCACAACGAAAACCGCGCCGTCCACAATGAAAACCATCACAACATTCGACGCTTTTCGTCAAAATCGCGATTTTCATCGAATGTTGTGATGGTTTGGAAGCCCCGACCACCACAAAGGCGCCTGTCCCCATTGCGGTGGTTCCGAACAATGTCCTATGCCGAGGCCTTGGCCTTGCGGCGCTTGCGGACCGCGTGGATCACGATGTCCAGCAGCAACAGCACAATGGCTACGACCACGATGAGCACGGCAAACTCGCGCTTGCCCCAGTGGCGGCCGGCCAGCGACTTTTGCTTGTCGACGTCCTTCTTGTTGTACTTGGTGCGCACGCAATGCACCAGCAGGCGATGGTCGTTCACGCCGTAGGGCGTGCAGGTGACGAGCGTCACCTTGTCGGCGCCGGGCTCGATGGTCAGCGACTCCATCTCCTCGGGCAGCACCACCTCGGAGTCCACCATCTTGTAGGCGAGCGTCTTGTTCATGGTGTGCAGCAGCACCAGGTCGCCGGGTTCCAGCGAGTGAATGTCGTCGAACATGCTCAGGTTGCGCATGCCCGAGTGCGCGGTGAGCACACAATGCGTCGAGGTGCCGCCCACCGGCAGGCTCGTGCCCTCCAGGTGGCCGACGCCTGCCATAAGGACCTCCTCGCTCGTGCCGTGGTAGATGGGCATGCTCACGTCGATGGAGGGGATTTCGACCCAGCTCATCATGGGGTCGCGGTCAAAGATAAGCTGCTGGGCGTAGGGCTCGATCTGGTCGGCGGGAAGCTCGGTGGCCTCGCCCGCCAGTTGCTCGTTATAGGAGCGCGCCTGTAGCAGGATGCGCTCGCGCTCCTCGGCAGACAGCGCGTCCACGGTGCTGGACACGGTGCTGATCTGGTTGAACACGCCCGAGGCCTCGAGCCGGTCCAAGATCCACGGCCAGGTCATAAGGCCCACGCCAATAAGGATGATAACGATGGTGATGAGCCGGTCGGCCCAGCGCGGCAGTCGCTTGCGGCGGCGCTTGGGCTTTGGTTGAGGTTTGGGCTGAGGGCTTGAGCCGCCGTTGGCCACGGCGTTATTGCTCTTCATATGTTTGGCGCCCTGCACCATCGCTGGTCACTCCTCTATAGCTCAAGTTGTCTAAACAAATAATAGCCGAATCGCGGGCTTCCGCGCCGGACAACGCCGCTAGACTGCACCGTCCGGGCCACGTAACCCCACTCAACCAATCAAGCCATATGTTGCTTTCATCGTCTCGAGCAACTGCACCATCGTTGCGCCCGCAACCCCGATCTGTTTCAGATTGACGTCGCCCACCTCACAATCTTTAACAAACGCAAGCATATCGTCCTTCAGTTCTCCGCGCAGGTCGACACCTTCCGACTCGCCAAGCAGCTGAGCAAGCCTCAGCGCATCGCGTTTATGCTTTTTTACCTTCCTCGAATCAACGTTCTCCCCCGCTTCCCTTCTAGCTTTTAGGTCGAGATACGCCTTCGCTTTGAACGGGACAATGTATTCCGTACCCAGGACCGAAACGCCGCCTACGGTCCGAATTCCCTGAAGGAACAAGCTGTAGTAAGCATCGTCCAACAAAATTGCCGAAAGACTGCTTATGTTTTCATCAACGTGAATTGGCGCCACATCAATCCCCTCGCGACCCTTTAGAAAGTCGGGGCACTTCGCGAAGAGCTCGATCATATGGGGGTAACCCGGCCTCTTAGGCTCTGTAAACCGATAAAAACATGAGCCTTTACCTTCGCCCCAGCCGCAGCGGTAGCCGCCATCACGCACCAAAGTCCATATGGCTTCTGCCGTCTGAGGCAACCGGTCATCGGCGACAATTACTACATCAAAATCGTGAGTCGCCCTGAACGAAAGCCCCGCCTCCGCGAGCAAAATGTCGCATGCCGTGCCGCCGATAAGAGCATACGATCCTGCAGCTTCTTGCATATGCTGCTGAAATTCTTGGAGACCTTCTACAGCGCTTCTTGCCATGGATATTCCTTTCCAAACATGCGATCGACTTCGAGCTGAATTCGCTCATCGTCGATTGCCGCCAAAGATAGCGCAAGCGAAATGTTGTCGACACGGGAGGAGTCGGCAAACACGGGCGCATAGCGCCACACTTGGATCAACGCCGTTTCGTTATCCGGCAACTCCCCGTCTGCGACTTCGAGGTCGCGCAGTTGACGCCACGCACTTCTTAAGACGGCCTTTTGTTCCATGCCCGGCGCAGCGAGCATCGAACGCGCAGCGAGCGCCGTCTCCCCGGCGTCAGCAAGATAGTCGATCTGCGGCATCTTCCTTGCAAAACAGACCTTCGAGACAGGCGAGGAGAGCTCTGCCATGTGCTCGCCGAGCAGAAGATCAACGGCAGCAGGAAACACAACAACACGTCGCTCGCGACGCTCGCGCCTCGCGAGCCCCCTGTCGACAAGCTCGGTTATGGCCTCACTCGCACGGCTTGCCGAGATCCCAAGCGCACGACAAAGGTCATAGGGACGATATGGCTCCTGGGCTGCTCCCCAGATTGCGGCAGCCTGTGCGTTGGGTGACATCTTGGTCGCGTGATTGCGGAACCAGGCACCGCCCCTCTCCGTGCAGGCTGTGCCCATAAATGGAAGAAAAGCCTGTCTACCTGGGCAGACAAACGGAATCCCTTGTGCGACCAATGCTTTGCGCTGACGTGCATCGGCATCAGGAAACGAAACGACAACAGGAGTCTCCGCGCGCAAGGCTAGCTGACTATAGACTCTCTTAGCCTCGGGAAGCCCGACGCCAGTAGGCAAACTTGCAAGCAAAAA
>CALBOJ010000130.1 GCA_937896835.1 uncultured Collinsella sp. | reverse complement strand
CAAGGTGACGTGAAATGAAAGGGCGCTGACCTTCTGGTCGCGCCCTTGAAATTGAACGTCAGATTGCCGCTTAGGGGCGTTTGCAGCGTCGAGCAGTTACGCGGTTTGGTAAAACCGCGTAACTACAGAGCCTCGAGTGCGTTGGCGATGCGCTTCATGGCGGCATCGGCGGATGCTTGGTCGGGCGCCTCGGCCAGCACGCGGATAACCGACTCGGTTCCGCTCTTGCGTACGAGCACGCGGCCCTCGCCTGCCAGCGCAGCCTCGGCCTCGGCGATGGCGTTCTGCACGCCCATGTTCTCGAGCGCGGCGTCCTTGTCCGCCACGCGCACGGCCACCTGCGCCTGCGGTAGCAGCTTGCACGGAGCCGTGAGCTGCGAGAGCGTCTCGCGCTCGGCGCGGATCACTTCCATCACGCGCAGCGAGGTCATAATGCCGTCGCCCGTGCGCTCGATATCGCCAAAGATCGTATGGCCCGTCTGCTCGCCGCCCAGGCTGTAACCGCCCTCGCGCATCTTGGCATACACGTGGCGGTCGCCCACACCGCTGGTCACGGCACTTAGGCCGGCAAGCTCCAACGACTTGATCAGGCCAAAGTTGCTGGCAATCGTCGGAACCACGGTACCGCCCGAAAGGCGACCGTGCTTGTTCAGGTACACGCCGCACACGTACAGGATCTGGTCGCCATCGACCACGCGGCCGCGCTCGTCCACGGCCAGGCAGCGGTCGGCATCGCCGTCATAGGCAAAGCCCACGTCCAAGCCCTGCTCCACCACGTGGCGCTGCAGACGCTCCATATGCGTGGAGCCGCAGTCGACGTTGATGTTAAAACCATCGGGCGCGGCATTGATCACGCGCACGTCGGCGCCGAGCGCGTCAAACACCGGCTTGGCCACCGAGGAAGCCGAGCCGTTGGCGCAGTCAATACCGATCTTGACGCCCTGCAGCGAAAAGTTCGCGCTTGCAATGAGCGAGGCAATATAGCGGTTGCGACCCTGCATGTAGTCCACCGTGGCACCAATGTGGTTGCCCGTGGCCAGCGGCACCTCGCTCTTGCCATCGATGTAATCCTCGATGAGCTCCAGTACGTCCTCGTCCATCTTAAAACCGTCGCTGTTGACGAGCTTAATGCCGTTATCGCAAAACGGGTTGTGGCTCGCGCTGATCATGATGCCGCAATCGAAGCAGCCTTCCACGGTCTGATGCGCTACGCCCGGCGTGGGGATCACGTGCAGCATATAGGCGTCCGCACCGCTCGCGACCAGGCCACTCACCAGCGCCGCCTCGAACATATAACTCGAGCGGCGTGTGTCCTTACCCACGATGACGCGCGCCTTGCGCTCGCGGTTAGCGCCGTAATACCAGCCCACAAAACGGCCAATCTTATAAGCGTGCTCTACCGTCAGCCCAACGTTGGCCTCACCGCGAAAGCCATCGGTGCCAAAGTACTTCATGCGCTCTCCTTACAAAATAGGGGCGAACAGATTGCCTGTCCGCCCCAAAATGGTACTCGATTATCTGCGCTACCAGAAAAACCCTACGCCGACGCGCTGTCGCGAGCCGCCTGGCATGTAGGAGTCTGACGCAGCGTAAGCGGCTTGTCCCCCGCCTCGGCCGACGTGGTCAGCGTATACGTGATCGTCGTCGTCTCGCCAGCATGCAGGTCAACGGTGCCCGAATAGAAGGGAATTCCATGCCACGTAGCGGCGCCAAGACCAAACTGGGTGCCCTCAACCGTAAGGTCACTGATGTTGCCGCCCGTCGGGGCAAACAACGAGACATTCAGACGCTCGTCGTCGCGCGCGGCATCGGGCGCGCTCGCCGCGACGTAATCGGGCAGCTTGCCTGCCTCCTCCTGCGTCATGATGTTCGTCAGGGTAACGGTGATGCGATACGAGCACGTGCCGTCGCCGTTCTTCACGCCCTGACCAATCTGCGTATCGGCGTTCAGGTACCAGTCGAGCTTTGAGAAGCTCAGGTTGTTAAAGTAGACACCAGCAACGGGATCTTCACTCGGGTCATCCGGATCGGGCAGCGAGGCGTCGATGTTCATCTCCTTGATAGCGTTCTGCTCGTCATCGTTTTTCATCCACGCGATCAGGCGGCCCTCTTCGGCACCGCGCTCAACGGCGCTGACAAGCTTCGTAACATCGACATCGCCGATACCGCCAAGGATCTTGTCGAAGGCGGCGCTGGCAACAGCCGCAAAGATACCGTCCGACTCCTCGACCGGATAGTTCCAGTACACATCGTGCATGAGGACCTTTGCGGCGTTGGTGCCGTCGACAACCGTTCCGTCGGGCAGCGACACGTTACCGACCAGGCCCAGCAGATACTGCAGGAACACCGGGTCGATACCCACGACGCCGTCAACGTCCTGGCCATATTGAGATTTCCACAGGGCTGCGACACGCTGCGAGTTGCGGGGCCAATCAGGCGAATAGGTATTGCCCGAGTTGTACAGGTTACTGTGGTTGCCGAACAGCGCCTCATCCTCTTCGTCGACGCTCTCGACTGCCTCATCCTCGCTGAGTCCAATGCGGGGAACAAACTCGCCAATCGACATCTGGCCGTCGGTGACCGAAATCAGGCCCTGCGAACCGCCAAAGCCGCCGCAGGCACGAATCTCGACGTTGTTCATGGCGTACATAAGGTAGTTGCGCGTCTGGCCGTTGGCGCCGAGCATCTGGGGAAGGACGGGGGCGACCTTCTCCGCCGCGTCAACCGCGCCGTTGAGGGTGGCAAAGCCGTCCTTGGCCTTATCGACCAGCTCGGTCACCTGGGAAATATGAGTATCGCCAATGCCCTGG
The DNA here is from genome assembly GCA_937896835.1 of uncultured Collinsella sp. Taxonomy (GTDB): domain Bacteria; phylum Actinomycetota; class Coriobacteriia; order Coriobacteriales; family Coriobacteriaceae; genus Collinsella. The sequence continues at coordinate 14,405 of CALBOJ010000130.1, read as the reverse complement.
ATCTTCTCGTTGGCGCTCTTGAACACCTTCGAACTGCTGGAAAGCGAATCGGCGACCGCCTGCAGCGCGGACACGTTAATCATGCCGTCCTGAAACAGCTTGCCGGGCGTGGCCTGCGAAAGGTTATCGGCCATGGGAACCAGCGCATTGCTCGAGACATCGGACAGGGCGTCGATCATGGTGCGGGCCGCATTGATGTCGCTGCCATACACCGGGATAAACGAAGCCGCCGTCCACAGCGGGCTCGAGGTCTCCGCCTTCATGCTGTCGCAAAGCTCATCAATCTTCTTCGCGTCGTCAGGCAGCGTCGAAAAATCGCCCGACGTGACCTTGTCCTTAAGGCCACCGACGATCTCGACAGCCTCCTTCGCTTCGCTCTTTACGGTCTTTGCCGAGTTAAGCAGCATAAAGCCGCTTGCGCCAAGCGCAACGAGAAGCACCGCGACTACAGCGGCAATAATGGCGCCGGTGTGACGCTTTTCGCGCTCGCCCTTGCGATGGCGATGACGGACCAGGCCGTCAGAGGTCGAACTCGACGAAGCGTCGCTACCGTAGTTCAAGCCAAAATCGTAATAATCTTCCTTGGAACCCGAGCCCGCAAACTCAGCACCGCTATCATCCAGGCGGGCGAACGTGCCAGTCTCGGAGGCGCCGGTGTAAATCGTGCCAAGGTTACCCGTAAGCCCCGCGCCACCGGCAGAGGGAGTATTGTTGGCGGCCTTGCCGGCATTAACGTTGCCGGCGGCATTCGCGGCGTTGGCAGCACCTGCATTGTTCTCAGGTGCCGAAGGAGCCCCGCTCGGCTGCGACGTGGAGGTTGCACCGCCCGCAAAGACATTCCCTCTTGCACGGCCGGTCTTTTTTGCCTTTTGAGACTGCTCGTACAGAGCGGTAAACATCGCCGTCTCGCCCGGGGACACGCGCTTACCGGAACCGCCCCGTCCAGCGCCGCCCGGCGTGCCGGCCTTACCAGCCCCGTTCGGACGCGGCGGAACTGCAGGACGGCCGCTATCGCTGCCCTTAAAGTGATTACCAGCCATAAAGAAATCCTCGCAATTGAGTCGCAATGAAAAAGTCCATAACGTTACTAGTTTATGGCATTTTGAGCATCGACAGCTAAACTCCAGACACGGACATCAATTGGCGAAAATGCGGCACAACACCTTTTCTGTCTTGGCGGCGGCGCCAGCTACACCGTGAGGAACATCATCACGATGATCATGGCAAAGCCGATAAGGTCGGTCGGCAAAAACACCGTGCCCAGCATAACGGCGCTGGTGATGGTCGCCGAAACCGGCTCCACAGTTCCGATGAGACTCGCACGCACCGAGCCGATGTCCTTAACGCCCTGCATATAGAGCATGTAAGCAAAAAACGAGCCGATAACCACGAACACCGCGAGCGCCTCGACGCCGGCAGCGTCGAGCGCCGGCATATACGCCCAGGGCTGCACGAAGACACACGAGACCACACCCGCCGTGAGCATTGCCGAGCCCGTGACGATGGGGCTGCCGTATTCGGGCAGGATCTTGGCGGGAATCACCGCCATACACGTGGCGCTGACCGCACACATAAGACCTGCTGCCAGGCCAAGCGGCGAGATATTCAGGCTGGTGGGGTCGCCGCCGGTGGCGATTAAAAAGGTTCCACCCAGAGCCAGGCCAATGCCGATGACTTCGCGAGTGCGCGGCATGCGGCGATCGGTCACGCAGGCGTAGCCCATGATGATAACGAGCTGCAGGCACTGGAGCACCGTCGCGGTTCCGGCGTTCGTCAGGCGCACGGCCGAAAGATAGCAAAACTGGTTGAACAACAGACCAAAGGCGGTAAAGAGCAGCAGCTGCTTGCGATCGGCGGGTGTGGTCCAGAGCTTAATCAGGCGCTCGCGGTCGCGCGTAACAACCACGGCCATAAAGAGTAGACCGGCGAGAATCTGACGCACGCTCATAAGCCACAAGGTGTCGACGTGGTAGGTATCGAACAGAAAACTCGCGCTGGTGCCCGAGAAGCCCCAAAACGAACCGCCCACCAGCGTAGCCAAGACGCCCGTGATCATCTTGCGCGTCGAAGCGCTGTTCAGGCGGTCGCGCCATGCGCGACGGGTGTTGCGGCTGAGCTCGTCGGTGCCCTCGGGCACATCAATGTTCGATATATCGGTCATCGGCACCGAAGCCCCTGCGCCTTCGACCTGCTCGACACACTCTTTGCTCATTCCGCTCCCCCGAAACAGCCTGGAAACAATTCGGCTTACCTTACCACGGCAAAGGCACCAGCCGAAGGCTTGTCCGCTTATCGGTAGGACAATTCCGTAGGTGTCTTTCCATAGCTCGACACCGCAACGGCCTTGCATTATGCGACAGCCAAATCGCGACAGCAGGCTCTTTTGAAATGGATATGACAAGACCCCCGAATTCCACAATGTAAGCGATTTTTAAAAATGTTCTTGCCACCGAGTTCAGGCTCCGTTATATTATCCCTTGCGCGCTTGCGCACCCTTGATCGGGCGTTTAGCTCAGGGGGAGAGCGCTTCCCTGACACGGAAGAGGTCAGAAGTTCAAATCTTCTAACGCCCACCAAATGTTCGCAGCTCAGAGGCTATGTCCTCTGGGCTGTTTTGTTTTATGTCGCTAAATCCGCTGGCAGTTCCAACCGTCATCGCAACGTAACATCAATTCACCTGACGAATGGCTGCCAAACAAATTCAATACCCCAACATCAACAATAGCCAGGCACAAAACTGCGCCGCAAGCTGCTCCAACCGCCCAACTGGCCAAAAGCCGACCATCTACTTGCCGATCTATCCATCGGCATAACCAATCAGTCCGCACCGCAACTTCTCAGCAAAACGCCGCGATGTCTGCGCCCTGCGGTATCCTTGAGCCACTTGCACCTGCAGCACCAAGGAGCCGCCATGCGCACCGAGCTCGATGTCCCCTTTTCGCACAAAGAAGAAGCCAAGGCACTGGGCGCCAAATGGGACCGGACCAAGAAGATCTGGTATGTACCCAGCGGCGTCAACCCCGAGCCCTTTGCCGAGTGGCTGCCCGGTGTTGACCGATCCGACCCCTCAGCGCCGTATATATATCTAGTACTGGGCAAGCGCGAGTGCTGGAAGTGTCACAAAGGGACCTCGGTCGCGGCCTTCGGCATTCCCTATCGAACCGATGACGGCAAGGGCATCGCCATTGCGCACGCGCCCAACGAAGCCGGGCACATTACCATCGACACGGCCAATGCCAACGCGCTCGCCATTGTTCCCGCTCTTGGCTGCGTCCCGGGCGAGATCCACGACTATCTTTCTAAGCGCTGTGGCTACAAACCCGTAGGCGCACGAGCCTCCAAAGCCCCGTCGCTCGGCAACACGTGCACCAGTTGCAACGCGCTGCAAGGCAGCCGCTATCTGTTCGAAGAACCCACGTCCCCGTTTGCCCTCACCGCCATCAACAAGCTGCCGGCACTGGAGTTTGTGCGTGTCGAAGTTGCCGGCGTCTTTGGCGTCCCGGCCACACGCACCGACTTTGACCAGGCGCTCTTTACCTGGGCACGCGACCATCACGCCGAGTTCCATAGGCAACTCGGTGAGGGGATTTATTTGTAGGGACGGAGAGGCCTTCACAGCCAGCTCCTCCGCATCACCTATCCCTCGTCGCCGGCGTCGTACACGATATCGAGGCCACAAACAGGGCATTTCTCCGGATACGCCGGCATATGAACGCCTGTACGTTTCCTCACTTCGTCGCTGAACCTGTCACGTGCATCGATGAACCGAATGTCGAGGCACGGTATTTGCGAGCCGCAGCAAGGACAGGAGACGACAAACGACCCGCAATCAACTTCTACGCTCGGAAACATTTTGTTGTCTATAAGGGCACGCGGCAGTTTTCCGTACTTCCCCATCACGACATCGCCTCGCCAGCTCATACACGCTCCCCTCTCGCTATACAAATCAGGAAGAGCATGCACCGGCGAGCGTGCGCGAGATTGCATCGCCACGCGATCCGATCAAACAACACGATCTTAAAAGACCGCCAAAGCCATATTTCATCGTCGGTCGCACCCTGTCCGGCAAACTCAATATCGACGGGTATGTGCTTCAGATAACTCATGTCGGGCGCAAAACGAGGGTCCGGTCCGCCTTTATGAACAGGACCGTGCAGAACAAACCATCCGTTTTCGGGCTCGAACCGCTCAACAAACGCAAGGCCGAGCACCTTATAGCCCACCTCGGTTGCAAATATGACTCCGACTGGGACGCCGCATTCCATGCAGTTGAGCATTTTACGGTTGTAATTCTGGTCTCGAAAACCAACGGTACCCGGCGCTTGAACCGAGTACTTAATGACCCACGTACCATCGTCCAAATAGAGCGGAGGCACATTGTTGATGCTCTCGGTTTGCCGCTGGCGCGCTTGTACCCCGCTACCCCACTCCCCTGTATACTGATGTAGCACGTGTTTCATCCGGGCTTGTTGGGCCGGATTGTTCATGGGAGGGTCTTATGGCTGCTTCGAATCCGCCTAAGGGGAGCGTTTCTTCTTCGTCCATCAAGCCGGTGACGCGCAAGGCCGTGCGCTGCCAGCGCGAGGTCGCATGGCTTGTCACGCAGGCGGCGGGCAAACTCGTGGCGAACACGGAAGACGTCAATGCTCCCACACCGAGCTTTGTGCTGGCAGCGGCGCTGGATCGAGTACGCCAGCTGGAACTCGCCGCACAAGAAGACGGCGGCCATCTTGGCTACCAAGACGCTATGGCGCCCGACCTGTTGACCTTTTGTCGCATGACCAAATTGCCCGCCGCGCCCAATGCGCTTTCGGACGCAGGCTACATGTTTACGCTTTCGGGCGCGGACCTTATCCGCGATATCTACGCATACTGCAGCGAGCTCGCCGAGCGCAGCGTCTTTGGCACGGCTGAAGTCAAACCGGGAAATGTCATCAAGCTGGTTCTTAGGCTGTTCTTGATGGACGGGTTCGGGGCCATGCCGGCGTAAGCCGAGTCTTTAGCATCACCGTCGACTGAGCAACAACCGCTTTACCTTAGTGGGCGCCAATTGAGGGTCAATTATTGGGTTGCCTCGTCCACTAACGCATTTATTCCACGCGCTCTGATAGTCGATATTTGCGGTTGCGGCTCGTCGCCGGCGCCGTGGGCTCAAGCTCGCCTTGAGCAATGAGCGCGTTGACGCGCGACCTAACCTGGGAAATTGTAAGCTCCGTGCGTTCTGCCAGCTCACGCGTCCCCAGCTCGCCGTAATGTTTGAGTGCCGTCACAATTAAGCCCCCGCCATGATCGACCGGCTCGATCTTTGAACGGTAAAGTACGACCTTGAACCGATCGAACCCCGGGCAGAACAGGGGCTCGGCCAGACCATGCGCGCGCATGGCATCGATCATCATCGGGATGCCCGAGCCATTGCCCTCAGCCGGCGAACCTGCGCCATCCGGAAGCGGGACAATCGACATGAGTTTCACGAGCGTCGCGTTACGGCATCGGGAGCTGCCGTCAAACAAGTTCTCGCGAGTCTTTCCCCCGTAAAGGCCGCCAGGATTCGTTACCTCGACACGATCGTCAAAGACGTCGACGGCAATCGATTGTCCACAGAACCGATCCCCGTATTCTCGATGGATTACGGCGTTGGCGATTGCCTCGCGCAGAACCTCCTCGGGAATCTCCAGCGAGTCGACACGCGAGACGCCTTGGACGGTCGAGATGCGGCGCAGGTTTTTGGCGACAGCTGCGACGGCATCCGAAATCATCTCGCCTAGGGTGCCCTCGCAGACTGTGCGGTCCATAAACCTTAGTGGCCCCGCAGCTCCCTTTTGAGTTCCCACGTGGACAGCCACATCAATGAAGAGCTTGGGATAGAACTGCTGAGGGTAAACGCCCGCGGCAAGGAGGCCGGCCTTGGTAACATTGCCCTGGAAGTCGAGGAGATTCAGGCGTTCCATCTTTGTCTTCTTGTCCGTCGCACCACGCATCGCTCGAGGCGTCAACGAATAGGCGCGTTCTATCGTGCGGTCGACCAGCGACTCGTCGAGATCGCCCACACTCGTGCCGGGCACCGCATCGCGATCGCTAGGACTCGTCCGTTCATATGACGACAGTGCCAAAACCTCGGTCGACGAAAGCGGGACATCTTTGTCATCGATGCGTTTGTAGCTGCCACCTTGAGCGCCCCGCTCTATGACATAGCAAGGCTTGCTCGACGGGTCGAGCTCCTCAATCGTGATGACCAGAACCACGGTGCCCTGGAGCTCCACGCGCTCAATAGTGTATTTGGGCGGATTGGCCAGCTTTCCGCGACCGCCGGCATCGCCCATGCCCGCCACGAATTGGTTGAGCACTTTCTCGGTCTCAAAGTTTGTAACTGGGACAAAACCCGCGTGCTCGCTCACTCCGAGTACGATGATGCCGCCGGCGGTGTTTGCGAAAGCGCTGACTGTTTCCCATACGTCGCGGGAAAGCGTCATGGCGCTCTCTTTTACTTCGACGCTAAGGTCATCCGAACCCATGCGCTTTAAAGACTCGAGCAAACCGGCCAGCTCGTTTTCGTTCATCTGCACGTCCCTTCGCTCGGTCCTGCGGAGAATGCCGCGGATAGATTTCCCTCGTCTCTCAGTTATCTCTCGTAATTATCTCTCATCTTTCTGTTATCTCTCATATTAGAAATGAGTGAGAGATGAAAGATAAGATGTCTGTCATCTGTTTCATTTAAACATGTTGTTGCTGGTAAAACAATCTATATTGAGACAATACCATGGTTGCCCGTCTCTTTGCAGCATTGTTATCTCTCATATTTATCTCTCATCTATCTGTTATCTCTCGTATTAGAGACGAATGAGATATGAGAGTTGTGCGGGCGGCGGATGAGCGTGGATTATGAACGGTCGGATATCGAGAGTGGATATTTGGACGGTTTTTGGGCTTTTGCGGCAGATTCCCTCCGAAAATCCACACTCATTTGGCGGGCGTCCGAATTTCCACGCTCGTGTGTCCGAAAATCCACGCTCATCCGGCAGATTGGTCGAAGGCCCCATATGGGTATACTCTCGAGGATTCGACTCGATTCGCCCCCGCTGGGGCGTCAAAGGAGACTGCATATGCCCACCACCTCAACCGACCCACGCGCCGCTGCTGCCGCGCTGCTGGTGCCCGGTACCACCTGCCACGGCTTTGCCGTCGAGCGCTGCGAGACCGTGCCCGAGCTCGACTCAGACGCCTACGTGCTGCGCCACACTGCCTCGGGCGCTCGCCTGCTGTACCTGGCGTGCGACGACGAAAACAAGGCCTTTGCCATTGGCTTTAAGACGCCGCCGGCCGATTCCACCGGCGTGTTCCATATTCTTGAGCACTCGGTGCTGTGCGGATCGGCCAAGTTTCCCGTCAAGGAGCCGTTTGTCGACCTGATCAAGAGCTCCATGCAGACGTTCCTCAACGCCATGACCTACCCCGACAAGACCATCTACCCCGTTGCCACCACCAACGAGCAGGACCTGTACAACCTGATGGACGTGTACCTGGACGCGGTGTTCAACCCGGCTATCTATACCAAGCCCACCATTTTCGAGCAGGAGGGCTGGCACTACGAGCTGGATCTGCCGGAGAGCGCCGAGAGCGAGGGCGACGGCAGCTCCGCGAGCCTGCGCGAGGGCACGCTGCGCTATAACGGCGTGGTGTTCAACGAGATGAAGGGCGCGCTGTCCGACCCCATGAGCGTGCTGGACGACGCCGTCAACGCCGCGCTCTATCCCGACACCGCCTATGCGCACGAGAGCGGCGGCGACCCGCGCGCGATTCCCGCGCTCACCTACGAGCAGTTCCTGGACACGCACGCGCGCCACTACAACCCTTCCAACTCCTACATCACGCTTTACGGCGACCTGGACGTGGACCGCGCGCTGGCCTTTTTGGACGAGCGCTATCTGTCGCAGTCGAGTGCCGCGAGCCGCCGCATGGACGCCGCCGTTGTCGCCGGCGAGGACCCGTCCACGCTGGCACCCAATCCGCTGGGCGTGCAGGCGCCCGTGACCTGCGAGTATAAACGCGTCGAGATGGCCACCACGCCCGAGAACGCCCTGGTGGGACTGGGCCTTGTGCTGGGCAGCGCGCTCGACCGCAAGCGCACGATCGCGGCGGACATTCTGTTCGAGGCGCTGCTGGGCTCCAACGAAGCACCGGTTAAGAAGGCCATTCTTGCCGCCGGCCTGGGCGGCAACGTGGTGAGCTACACCGCGGCCGAGAGTCTGCAGCCCTACGAGCTCATCATGCTGCAAAACGCGCAGCCCGGCGTGGCGCGCGAGCTACGTCGTGTGTTCCAGGACGCCTGCCGCGACCTGTGCGAGCACGGCGTTCCGCGCGAGCGCCTGGAAGCCATCATCAGCAGCAACGAATACGACCTGCGCCAGCGCGACTACGGTATCGCCGACGGCGTGGCCATTGCGTGCGACGCGCTGAGCACCTGGCTCTACGATGACGACGCCGCGACGCTGGCACTCAAGTACGGCCCGGTGTACGAAGAGCTGCGCGGCGAGCTGGACGGCAGCTATTTTGAGGACCTGCTGCGCGAGCTCGTGCTGGAAAACGACCACATGGCGCTGGTCGAGCTGGTGCCGGTGGACGCCGCCGAGGGCGCAGAGGGTGCCGAGGCCGCCGAGCTGGCAGCCAAGCGTGACGCCATGACCGATGCCGAGCTTGCCGATGTGGTCGAGCGCACAGCCACGCTGCGTGCCGCGCAGGAGGCCGAGGACACGCCCGAGGCCAAGGCCACGTTGCCGCGCCTGCGTGTGTCCGACATTGGCGAGGCGCGCCCCGAGCCGCCGCTCGTTGTGGACACGACTGCGCCCATCCCGTGCCTCACCCACAACATCCCCACCAACCGCCTGGCCTACGCCATGCAGTATTTCGACCTGAGCTGCGTCGCGTTTGAGGACCTGCCCTATGTGACGCTGCTCTGCCGCCTGCTCAAGCAGCTGCCCACGCGAGAGCATTCGGCCGAGGAACTCGACAACCTGCTCGCCGGCAAGCTGGGCTTTTTGAGCTTTACGACCGAAGTCATGACCCAGCCCGACGTGGACGGCGTGCGCCCCTACCTGCTGGTGAGCGCCGGCGCCCTGTCCGAGAAGATTGATGCACTGGCGAGTCTGCCGCGCGAGGTATGGTCGAGCACGCTTTTGGCAGATGCCGACGCCGACCGCGTGCGCGACGTGCTCACGCAGATTCGCATTGGGCTTGAGCAGGGCTTTATCAACAATGGTCACTCGGCGGCGCTCGGTCGCGCGATGAGCTACAGCTCGCCTTCGGCCGTGGTGCGCGAGCAGCTTTCGGGCGTGGACTTCTACCTGTTCCTGCGCGATCTGCTCGACCACTTTGACGAGCGCCTGGACGACCTGCGCGCCAAGCTTACCGAACTGGCAGGCCGCATCTTTGTGGCCGATGGCTGCATGGCGAGCTTTACCGGCAGCGACGAGGACTTTGACGCGTACTGGGATGCCGCGGGCGACCTGGGGCTGGGTGCGGGCGATGGTGCCGGCCGCGACGCGCTCGTGGTGCCGGCGCCGTGCGACCGCCACGAGGCTTTCGTGATCCCCAGCGACATCTGCTTTGCGGCAAGCGCGTGCGACCCGCGTCGCTTGGGGCTTGACGTGACAGGCACTTGGGCCGTGGCTGCCAACGCGCTCTCCTACGATTACCTGTGGAACGAGATTCGCGTGAAGGGCGGTGCATACGGCTGCGGATTCCGCGCAGCCGGCGAGCGCCAGACGGCGTTCTACACCTACCGCGACCCGGCGATTGACCCTTCGATTGAGCGCGTGGAGCGTGCAGGCGCATGGCTTGGCCGCTTTGAGCCCGACGAGGCCGCCTTTGAGGGCTTTATCGTGAGCTGCGTGAGCGGCATGGACGCGCCGGTGAAGCCCTATGCGCTCACCAAGCGCCGCAACACGACCTACCTGGCCGGGCTCGATCCGCATGCGCGCGAGGAGCGTCGCGCCCAGATGCTCGCCGCCACGCCCGGTGAGCTGCGCTCGCTCGGCACCGACGTCACGCGCATCGCAGCCGAGTCGCCCACCTGCGTCTTTGGCGGCCGCGATGTCATCGCCAAGAGCAATGCCGGCTTTACCGTCATCGACCTGATGGGCTAACGCACAGCAAAGGTAGATTTTTGGGACATGCCTGAAAATCTACCTTTTTTCTGCGGCTTGGGCGGGGCGGCGCAGCCCACCGCGGCGGTTTGTCTCAATCTGTAACATCTAGACGGCAATATCGGCTCCAGATGTTACAGATCGAGACGTTTTCGAATGTCGCCGGCTCTTTGTCTCGATCTGTAACAGCTAGGCCCATTTTTGCCGAGTTACTGTTACAGATCGAGACGAACTGCCGCAGACGCCCACTCCACAGCACAGACCACCACAAAGGTGTCTATGAACTGCTCCCTTTGCGATGGTTTGTGTGGTGGTTTGGGTATTTACCCAGATAAAACCTGCCAAAATAAACCTGTCCCTATTTGGCAGGTTTGCTAGAGGAGGCTGGGATGGACAAGGCTGAGTTGCGGCGGGCGGGAATTGCTCGGCGCGATGCTCTCGATTTGGATGTGCGGGCGGCGAAGTCTGCTGATATCTGTGCGCGGCTGGTTGAGCTGCTGGGCCGCTTGGATGCCGCGGCGCCGCACACCGTTGCCGTCTATGCCGCGATGGGTTCCGAAGTCGACCCAGCCGCGTTTGCCGCTGCGGCCGCCAAACGCGGCTGGCGCGTAGCCTATCCGTGCATGCTCTCGGCAACAGACGCCGCAGCTTGTGGCCAACGCATGTGCATGCGGGCAGTTGCCGCCGACGATGCGTCCGCGGCTCCGTTTATCGCCCACCCCGCGCGGGCCTTCGCGGCCACGGACATCGACAGCGGCCGTTTCCCCATCGTGCCTGACGAAACTCTCGACATGATCGTCGTGCCGCTCGTGGCCTTCGACCGCGCCGGCGCGCGCCTGGGCTACGGCGGCGGTTGCTACGACCGTTACCTGCCCACGCTTCGTCCCGACTGCCAAATCGTCGGCATCGCCTTTGAAGAGCAGCGCGTCGACCACGTCCCCACCGATGTCCACGACCTACCGCTACCCAACATCATCAGCGCCTAACGGCTGGCACGCTGCACCCCACAAAAATGAGCGTGGAAAATTTCCCACTTTGGGCCTGTTCGGGGGCAAAAAACGGGAGATTATCCACGCTCATTATTCAAACGTCCGATAATCCACGCTCGTGTGTCCGAAAATCCACGCTCAACCAAATCGCGTCTAAATTCCCACGCTCATCCGTCCGGATTTCCACGCTCGTGCAGCCTAACGCCCTGCCACCGCCTCAGCATGCACGCGGCACGCCGGCAACCTTGAGCTTGCGATCGAGCTTTGTCGGGTCCCTTAGATCATCCCAGCACAAGCGCACAATCTTACAGTTATCGAGCAGCGAAAGCCTCGACTCGCGCTGGCGCTCATCAAATTGCGCCTTTGCAAGCTTGCCCTCCTCCGCCGCCTTCTCGCTTTTAACGAATCCGTCGAACTCCCCAATAATCAACCGGTCACCCACGCGCCACAAATAGTCAACGCGATACGGCCTTCCCGGCTCAACCGGATCGAACAGCTCAACTTGCAGCTCCGGAACCTGCCAGCCTCGTTCGATCATCAGCGCCCGCGCCTTGGACTCGCCGCCGCTTTCCGACAGGCCATCGGCATACCGTGCAACCCTGCGCGCCGTCACAACACCGCGGCGATTCAAGCCGAGCTTGTTAACTGCCTCAATGAGATGTTCCTTCGACAAAAGCTGCTCATGGAGCGCCGAGTCCGCAATGATCAGCCCTTCGACAAACGATGCATCGACCAGGCAATCCGCAATCGTTTGATCGATATCGGTCACGGCAATATCCATCTCGCTGGCCCGTGTCCGATAAGCATACCGATGGCGAACGACTTGAGAGCCTGGCGTCGTCGATTGCGCCGGCATCGCGGCGATATGGATGTGCGTCAAATTGGCATGCGAAACCGAAAGACCATAGACAACGGCCGCCGTATAGGAGCAAAACGTCCAGTCGGGGTGCTTTTGCGCAAGCGCCCGCACCCGATGCAGATAACGCTGCCGAAACTTGAGCTCGGACCAGTATTCCGGACGCGCATACAGTCCCGGCATGACCACTTCGAGACTTCCCGCCGCCACCCGCCGCTCAATCTGCTTTGCCTCCGCCGTCGTGCGCGCGTACACGCAGCTCATCTGCTGCTCGCACGCTTTAATGTGGCCTGTAAGTCTTTGATTCGCCGTCGCGTTTGCCATGTCGCCTCCCAACTCTTGGAACGGCGCCAACGTACCAGACGGTTTCATGCGAAGTCTGACCAAATGCTGTCCAGCAGCTGACCAAATGCTTGACGGTTTTGGATGTTTTAGGCCAATGCCCCATATCTGCAGGTAGAGCGGTTGTCCAGAGGTCCCTGTCTCCACATTTTGAGCCTCAAAAGCCACCGACTTCATTGAAAGAAAATATGCCGTGGATCAAAACTACCTAGTTTGCGATGTAGTCCGCATGTACTCAACGCGTGATAATGCCGACGGTACGGCAGCTGCAAAAAATGAGCGTGGAAAATCTCCCGCTTTGAGACCCCTTGTGAGCCAAAAACGGGAGATTATCCACGCTCACGTTGCAAACGTCCGATTATCCACGCTCGTGTGTCCGGATTTCCACGCTCATCACGCAGCAGACACGGCAGCGGTCACGGCAACAGATACGGCAACCGCCACAGCCATAGCAGCTGCCACCGCCACAGCGGCAGCCACGGCCGCGGCCTAGTGCTCCTCGCCGGCGCGGGCTAGGTCGTAGGGCGTGGTCTGGTAGACGTAGTAGTTGAGCCAGTTGGTGTAGAGCAGCTGAGCCTGGCTGCGCCAGACGTTACGCGGCTCGGCGGCGGGATCGTCGCCCGGGAAGTAATGCGCCGGCACCTGAGGGTTGAGCCCGCGCTTCACGTCGCGCTCGTACTCCAGGCGCAGCGTGTCGGTATCGTACTCGGGATGGCCAAAGACAAAGAAGCGACGGCTGTCGGTCGACTTGACAATATACAGGCCCACCTCGTCGGACACGGCCACGACCTCAAGCTGCGGCTCGGCCTCCACGTCCTCGCGGCGCACATCGGTGTTGCGCGAGTGCACGGCATAGAAACGGTCGTCAAAACCGCGGACCAGTGGGCTTTGCGGCTTCACCAGATAATGCTCGAACACGCCGCTCGCCTTTGCCGGCAGGTCGTACTTCTGAATACCGTAGTGGTGATACAGGCCCGCCTGTGCGCCCCAGCAAATGTGCAGCGTAGAGTGCACGTGCGTGGTGGACCAGTCCATGATCTGGCAGAGTTCGGGCCAGTAGTCGACCTCTTCGAACGGCATCTGCTCCACCGGCGCGCCCGTGATGATCAGGCCGTCGTAGTGGATGTCGCGGATGTCGTCGAACGTGCGGTAGAACGTCTCCAGGTGGCCGGCGCTTACGTGCGTGGCCTCGTGCGTCTTGGTGCGCAGCAGGTCCACCTCCACCTGCAGCGGCGTGTTGGAGAGCTTGCGCATGATCTGCGTCTCGGTGGCGATCTTGGTGGGCATGAGGTTGAGGATGAGCACGCGCAGCGGACGGATGTCCTGGTGCAGCGCGCGGTACTCGGTCATGACAAAGATGTTCTCGCTCTCGAGCTGCGCGGCAGCAGGGAGGGCGTCGGGGATGCGAATGGGCATGGATGCTCCTTACGAGTCAGTTGCAGCTATGGTACAACGAGCGGCCCCATCCGCGCGAGCACATCGCCCAGCGATGCCATCAGCGGCCCAAATCACTCCAAAAGTAGAGATTAACGCATGTCCCAAAAATCTACGACGCTTTAGCCTAGCAAAGTGGCAGCAGGACGCTACAATGGTTCGACGCGAGAAACTCGGCCGAAAGGATACATATATGTACCAGACGCGTAAGATCGGTGTGGTCGGCCAGGGCCACGTAGGAGCACATGTCGCCAACAGCCTGCTCATGCAGGGCATTGCCGATGAGCTGTACCTGTGCGATATCAACGAGGCCAAGGTGACATCCGAGGTCCAGGACCTGCGCGACTCCCTTTCGTTTGTCCCGTACAACACCAAGATCGTCAACTGCTACGACCACTACGAGGAGCTGGCCTGCTGCGACGTCATCGTCAACGCCGCCGGCAAGGTCGCGCTGGCCGCCGGCAACCGCGACGGCGAGCTGTTCTTTACCACCGACGCCGCCCGCACCTTTGCCAAGCGCATCGTCGACGCCGGCTTTGACGGCGTCGTCGTAAGCATCTCCAACCCCTGCGACGTCGTGTGCACCGAGCTGTGGCACCTGACCGGCTACGATCCCAAGAAGATCATCGGCTCGGGCTGCGGTCT
>CALBOJ010000129.1 GCA_937896835.1 uncultured Collinsella sp. | reverse complement strand
CCAACTCGTTCTACTTCATCGAGGCCGGCACGCTCGTGGAAAAGATCGAGTCGTCCTCGCAGACGCTCAAGCAGGAATACCTCGATACATACGAGGGAGATGAATGACATGAAACTATTTGAACAGCTGAAGTCCAATGCGTCGCGCATGGCTGTCTACGCCATCCTCGTGGCAACGGCTTTATGCGGAATCGCGGCACCCGTCTATGCGCTCAACGGAGAGAAAGGCGATGTCGAACCCGCGTACATGGCTTCGACGGTTAAAGACCGGTACAAAGCCTTCTCTGGAGACACGTTTTACGTAGCAGAGTACGACACGACCTACCGTCAGCTTCGCTACAACAAGGGCTACGACTATCTAGGCGCAGAGGCAATCAGCTATACGTCGGGTTGGTACCGCTCCAACTATGGACACATAACCCAGTTCAAGTGTAACTACCGTGTGTACAACTAAAGCAACCGGCCGGGACGAGGGGTGACGCAAAAGCGTCGCCCCTCGTTTTTAACCATGTCAACTGAACCTAGTTCAGTTTGGTTGATTTCCGATCTCAGCCGAACACATTGAGCGGAAAGGCCGTTCCCGCAGTCAGTCGAACGTCCCCGGGGCCCTTCTCAGGCCCCGGGGACGGCATTTTCCCAGTTGAAGGAACGGTGGAGATGTGTTTCGATGGGTCAGATTCGTGTCGTTCCGAAAAGACCGTGAACCTTTTGTGGGACGCGCGGCGCCGTGGTACCATAGCCGAGTTTGTTGTCTTGGTCGGAAACCAAGACGCCTTATGCGCTGATCGGTAACCAGCGCCTGACCAATAAGGAGTCCTACCATGAAGCAGGGTATCCATCCCCAGTATGTCGAGTGCACGGTGACGTGCTCCTGCGGCAACACCTTCAAGACGCACGCTACCGTGTCCGAGATGAAGGTCGAGCTTTGCAACGAGTGCCACCCGTTCTACACCGGCCAGCAGAAGTTCGTCGACACCGGTGGACGCGTCCAGCGCTTCGCCGACAAGTTCGGTGGCGCCGCTGCCGCCCAGCTCAAGAAGGCTGAGGAGGCCAAGGCTGCCAAGGCCGCCAAGGCTGCTGAGGCCGAGGCTGCTCGCAAGGCCGCCGCTGAGGCTAAGGCTGCCGAGAAGGCTAAGCGTGCCGCTAAGTTTGCCGAGGAGGCTGCCAAGCAGGCCGCCGAGGCTCCCGCAGAGGCTCCCGTCGAGGAGGCCGCTGCCGAGGCCGAGACCACCGAGGCTGCTGAGTAAATAGCTCGCCGCGGAATCGCTCGCATTCATGGCATAAGGGCCGTGCATCCGTTCGGGTGCGCGGCCCTTTTCTTTTTATTGGTGCAAGCTAGCTCGTCCCCATTGCACCAGATTGGTGCGAAGGGGACAGGTTGGTTTGCACCAAATGGCAGAGTGACGGCGTTTTCCCAGATAAAACCTGCCAAAATAAACCAGTCCCTTTTTGGCAGGTCGGTCGGGTCGTAGTTATTACGTGGCGGTCGAGGTCGACCGTATAGGCCGCGTCCTGTTTGGCTAAAGTACATTTATCTGTGTTTAACTCGCCCGAGGCTGCATGGCGTGGGCGATGGCCAAAAAGGAAAACCACATGGGATTCATGTCAAAGCTGCTGTCCTTTGGATCCGATAAGGACCTTAAGCGCTACTACAAGATCGTCGATCAGATCAACGGTCTTGAGCCCCAGTTTGAGAAGATGACCGAGGAAGAGCTCCGCGCCCAGACCGATAAGTTCCGTGAGCGTTACGCCAACGGCGAGTCGCTCGACGACATGCTCCCCGAGGCTTTTGCCACCGTGCGTGAGGCTTCCAAGCGCATCACGGGCATGCGTCACTTTGACGTGCAGCTCATTGGCGCCATGGCACTGCACGAGGGGCATATCGCCGAGATGAAGACCGGCGAAGGCAAGACCCTGGTCTCCACGCTGGCCGGCTACCTCAACGCTATTGCCGGCAAGGGTGTACACGTCGTTACCGTCAACGATTACCTGGCCAAGCGCGACTCCGAGTGGATGGGCCGCATCTACAAGTACCTGGGAATGACCGTCGGTCTGCTCCAGAACAACATGCCGCTCGAGCTCAAGCGTCCGGCCTACCAGGCAGACGTCACCTACGGCACCAACTCCGAGTTCGGTTTCGACTACCTGCGCGACAACATGGTCACTCGCCCCGAGCAGCGCGTGCAGCGCGGCCACCATTACGCCATCGTCGACGAGGTCGACTCCATCCTGATCGACGAGGCACGTACCCCGCTCATCATCTCGGGTGCCGGCACCAAGTCCGCCAGCACCTACAAGGATTTCGCGCGTGCCGTGCGCGGCCTTGAGCGCGGCGAGGACGTCTCGCACGACATGCTCACCGCCACCGAGGACGTAGAGCCCACGGGCGACTACGTCATGGACGAGGCCAAGCACACTATCGCCGCCACCGAGCGCGGCCTTAAGAAGATTGAGCGCCGCCTGGGTATCGATGACATCTATGCCGATCTCTCCGGTCAGCTGGTCAACCACCTGCAGCAGGCGCTGAAGGCCCAGTACATGTTCCACCGCGACAAGCAGTACGTGGTCACCAACGGCGAGGTCAAGATCGTCGACGAGTTCACCGGCCGCATCATGGAAGGCCGCCGCTACTCCGAGGGCCTGCATCAGGCCATCGAGGCCAAAGAGGGCGTGCTCGTGCGCGAGGAGAACCAGACGCTGGCCACCATCACCTTGCAGAACTACTTCCGTCTGTATGACAAGCTCTCCGGCATGACCGGTACGGCACTCACCGAGGATGCCGAGTTCCGCGAGATCTACAAGCTGCCCGTCGAGGTTATCCCCTCCAACAAGCCCGTTCAGCGTGTCGACCACGAGGACCTGGTGTACCGCACCATCCAGGCCAAGTACAACGCCGTTGCCGACGACGTCGAGCGACGTCACGCCAAGGGCCAGCCGGTCCTGGTGGGCACCGTCTCCATCGAAAGCTCCGAGAAGCTGTCGGCCGCCCTTACCAAGCGCGGTATCGCGCACGAGGTCCTCAACGCTAAGCATCACGAGCGCGAGGCTCATATCGTTGCCCAGGCCGGACGCTACGGCGCCGTGACCATCGCTACTAACATGGCCGGTCGTGGTACCGACATCCTGCTGGGTGGCAATCCCGACGAGCTGGTGCGCGAGCGCCTTGAGTACGAGGGCCTGACCATGGAGGACGTGACGCCCGAGCAGCTCGAGCAGTTTAACGCTGAGGCCAAGGAGACCTGCAAGGCCGAACGCGAGCGCGTGCTTGCCGCCGGCGGCCTGACCGTCATCGGCACCGAGCGCCATGAGTCCCGTCGTATCGACAACCAGCTGCGTGGCCGCTCCGGTCGTCAGGGCGATCCGGGCGAGACTCAGTTCTACCTGTCGCTCGAGGACGACCTCATGCGCCTGTTCGGCGGCGACAAGATGGACCGCGTTTCCAAGATGATGGTTACCGCCGACATGGGCGACGACATGCCCATCCAGCACAAGATCATCTCCAAGGCCGTCGAGAACGCCCAGCACAAGGTCGAGAGCATCAACTTCTCCATGCGCAAGAGCGTTCTTGAGTACGACGACGTCATGAACAAGCAGCGCCAGGTCATCTACGCCGAGCGCAACAAGATTCTGGACGGCAAGGACCTGACCGATCACATCACCGAGGTCATGCACGATACCGTGTACCGCTGTGTTCAGGAGTTCTGCACCAAGGACAGCCACGATGGCGAGCGCGATCTCGAGGGCCTGCGCAAGTGGGTCGTGGAGCTCACCGGGCATATCGACACGCCCAAGTTCCCCGACGAGGACTTCGAGGCCCTGGCTGCCGATGTCCTGGCCTACGTTGAGAAGTGCTACAACATGAAGGCCGAGCGCCTGGGTGAGGACCTCATGCGCGAGCTCAACACCCAGGTCATGCTGCGCGTCATCGATACCCGCTGGATGAACTACCTGCAGGAGATGGACTACCTCAAGACCGGTATCGGACTGCGCGGCTTTGGCCAGCGCGACCCGCTGGTCGAGTACAAGACTGAGGCTTATGGTGCCTTCCAGATGCTCGTTGACACCATGTACGAGGATTACCTGCGCACCGTTCTGCGCATCGAGATCAAGGCCGCCCCGCAGGCCGTGGAGCACAAGGAGGACCCCGCGCTCGAGGGTGCGCGCTTCTCCGGCCCCGCCGACGTCGATGGCGACAACGGCAGCTCGGTGCTGCGCAAGCAGGCACAGGTTCAGGCTCGTACGGCCGTCCAGGGAGGCCCGGCTGCTGTCAACAACGGCGGCAAGGTGACCACCTACCGCAAGTCCGAGAGCGATGACCCTTATGTCAACGTGGGCCGCAACGACCTTTGCCCCTGCGGCAGCGGCAAGAAGTTCAAGTACTGCCACGGCAGGAATCGTTAATGGCCGAGGCTTTAGAGGTAACGCCCGCCGAGCTGGACGCGTTTGCGGACCGGCTCGGCGAGGTCGAGTCGTATCTTCATTTGGACGAGAAGCGCACGCGCGTGACCGAGCTCGAGGCAAAAAGCGTGGCCCCCGGCTTTTGGGATGACGCCGACGCCGCTCGCGCCACCATGGAGGAGATCGCTCGCGCCAAGGAAGATATCGCTGCCGTGGATACCGCGCGCGGCGAGCTATCTGACGCCCGCGCGGCGCTGGAGCTTGCCGAGGAGATGGGCGACGACCCCGATGCCGCCGCATTGCGCGAGGAGGCTGCCGCTACGGCAGAACGCCTGGCCCGCGCTATCGACGAGCTCGAGCTTTCGAGCTGGTTTACCGGTGAGTTCGATCACGGCGACGCGATTGTGACCATCAAGCCCGGACAGGGTGGCCTGGAGGCACAGGACTGGACCTTCATGCTCTTTAAGATGTACATGAAGTACTGCCAGCGTCGCGGCTGGAAGGTCACCATTAACGACTGCCCCGCGGCTGAGGTCATCGGCATCGACCGTGCGACCTTTACCGTCGAGGGCAAGGACGCGTTTGGCATGCTGCGCGCCGAGGCCGGCGTTCACCGCCTGGTACGCATCAGCCCCACCGATGATAAGAAGCGCCGCCAGACCACGTTTGCCGGCGTCGAGGTCATTCCCGTGTTGCCTGACGATATCGACATCGAGATCAGTCCCGACGATATCCGCGTGGACGTGTATCACGCGAGCGGTCCGGGCGGCCAGGGCGTCAACACCACCGACTCTGCCGTACGCGTGACGCATTTTCCCAGCGGCATCGTTGTCACTTGCCAAAACGAGCGCAGCCAGATTCAAAACAAGGCCGCGTGCATGCAGATTCTCAAGGCCCGTCTGTACGAGATCGAGCTCGAGAAGCGCGCCGAGGCCCTGGATGAGATTCGCGGGCCCAAGACCACGATCGGTTTTGGCAACCAGATTCGCAGCTACGTGCTCTACCCGTATCAGATGGTCAAGGACCTGCGCACGGGCGTGGAGACCAGCAACGTCGAGGCCGTTCTCGACGATGGCGATCTGGATCCGTTTGTGATCGGCTACCATCGTTGGGCAACCGGCAACGCCGATGCGGAAGCATCGTCTGCCTAGGCACATGATTGGCTCCGGGTCGATGCAAACACTGCGCAGGGGTGGTATTTGCCCGGTGAATCGGTAGAATCGAATACAGCAAGAAGTTCAAAGCGCACTCGTTTGGGTGCGCTTTTTTGAGGGAGGCAGCATGGCATATCGTCTGGACATCAAGCGCATTCTTTCGATGAACTTCTTTCATGACTTGCCCAAGATTATGTTTGGCTGCGCCCTGGCAGCTATCGCGACAGACTTGTTTTTGATCCCCAACGGCCTTGCCGCCGGCGGCGTCACAGGCCTTGCCACCATTATTCAGGCGGTCGGCGCCTCGCATGGCATATCGCTTCCCGTCGGTATCCAGACCATCGTGATGAATGCCTTGCTGCTGCTGGTTGTTATGCGCGAGGGTGGCATGTTCTACGTGGTGCAGACGGCGACCGGTTTTGTGCTGCTGGGTTTTTTCACCGACCTGTTCGCTCCGTTTGTGGCGCCGCTGGCACATGCCGACCTGATGCTGCCCGCTATGTGGGGCGGCATTATCACGGGCATCGGGTATGGCATGGTGTTGCGCGCCGGTGCCAACACTGGCGGCTCTGACACGATCGGCCAGATCATCTCGCGCAACACATCGCTGCCGGTTGGCTCGACCGTCATGGCGATCGATGTTGCCGTGTGCGCGCTGTCGGCCCCGGTCTTTTCGGTCGAAAACGCGCTGTATGCGGGCCTTTCGATGGTCATTAGCGGCTACGTGATCGATGCCGTGGTCGACGGTGGCAACAGGCGCCGTATGGTGCTCATCATCTCGGACAAGTTTCCCGATATCGCGGCCGACATCATGTATGGCCTGGGCCGCGGCTGCACCAAGTTTAGGGCGACCGGCATGTACTCGGGTGCCGAGAAGCCGGTGATCATGGTCATTGTGAGCCGCCGCGAGCTCAACACCCTCAAAACGATCGTGCGCGAGCGCGATCCTCACGCCATTGTGACGGTCGCCGACGTTACGGAAACCTTCGGTGAGGGATTCAAGGACATTAACGCGTAGGGCCGACTGCGTTCCATCCAAAAGACGTTCACATTGATAAACCGTTTCATCAGCGGTTCTGCCTGCTCAATTGTTCAAATAATGATAAATACTCTGGTAAAGCTTCCAGTTTCCAGCATAATGAATGACGTACGTGCATCGCGGCTGTGTTGGGACTACCTTTCCGTGCCGTGCGCATCTTGTCTTAAGAGGATGAAAGGAAGGCACAATGAGCGACGAAGAGCTCAAAAAGGTTGCCAACGAGGTAAGGAAGGGCATCGTCACCGGCGTGCACGCTGCCAAGTCCGGCCATCCGGGCGGTTCGCTCGGCGCTGCCGACATCATGACCTATCTGTACTTTGAGGAAATGAACGTCGACCCGGCCGACCCCCGCAAGGCCGACCGCGATCGCTTCGTGCTTTCCAAGGGTCATTGCGCGCCTGGTCTGTACGCTGTGCTCGCCGAGCGCGGATTCTTCCCCAAGGAGGATCTCGAGACGCTGCGCCACATCGGCAGCCACCTGCAGGGTCACCCCAACATGAACGACACCCCGGGCGTCGATATGTCCACCGGTTCGCTCGGCCAGGGCATCTCCGCCGCCGTGGGCATGGCCGTTGCCGCCAAGTACTGGGGCGACGACTATCGCACCTACGCCCTGCTGGGCGACGGCGAGAGCGAGGAGGGCCAGGTTTGGGAGGCCGCCATGTTTGCCGGCAACCAGCAGCTTGACAACCTCTGCGTGATCGTCGACCACAACGGCCTGCAGATCGACGGCCCCGTCGAGGAGGTCAACGACCCCATGCCGCTCGCCGACAAGTTCCGCGCCTTCAAGTTCCACGTGGTGGAGCTCGCCGACGGCAACGATTTCGATCAGATCCGCGCCGCCTTTGCCGAGGCCCGCGCCACCAAGGGTCAGCCGACCGCCATCATCGCCGAGACCACCAAGGGCAAGGGCGTTTCCTTTATGGAGAACCAGGTGGGTTGGCACGGCAAGGCCCCCAACGATGAACAGTTTGAGCAGGCCATGGCAGAGCTCACGGCCGCCGGAGAGGAGCTCTAGGATGGCAGACGTCAAGAAAATCGCCACGCGCGTAAGCTACGGTGAGGCCCTCGTCGAGCTCGCCAACGAGCACGATGACTTTGTGGTCCTCGATGCCGACCTGGCCGCCGCCACGCAGACCGGCAAGTTTAAGGCAGCCTGCCCCGACCGCTTCTTCGATGTGGGCATTGCCGAGAGCAATCTGATGGGTGTTGCCGCCGGTATCGCGACCACCGGCCGCGTTGCTTTTGCGAGCACCTTTGCCATGTTTGCCGCTGGCCGCGCCTTTGAGCAGGTCCGCAACTCCATCGGCTATCCGCACCTTAACGTTAAGATCGGTGCCACGCACGCCGGTATCTCGGTGGGCGAGGACGGCGCCACGCACCAGTGCTGCGAGGATATCGCCCTCATGCGCGTCATCCCCGGCATGACCGTTATCGTTCCCGCCGACGACGTGGAGGCTCGTGCCGTGACGTGCGCCGCCTACGAGTGCGACGGCCCCGTGTACATGCGCTTTGCCCGTCTGGCCTCGCCGGTCATCAACGACCCCGAGACCTACAAGTTCGAGGTAGGCAAGGGCATCGTCATGCGCGAGGGCACCGACGTCACCATCATCGCCTGCGGCCTAATGGTCGGCGAGGCCCTCGAGGCCGCCGAGCAGCTCGCTGCCGAGGGCATCGATGCCGAGGTCATCAACATGCACACCATCAAGCCCATCGACGCCGACCTGATCGTCAAGAGCGCCACCAAGACCGGTCACGTCGTGACCGTCGAGGAGCACTCCGTGATCGGTGGCCTGGGCAGCGCCGTTGCCGACGTTCTGTGTGAGCAGTGCCCGACGCCGCTCAAGAAGATTGGCGTCAACGACACCTTCGGCGAGTCCGGCCCGGGTGCCGAGCTCCTGCACAAGTACGGCCTGGACGCCGCCAACATCGTGGCGACCACCAAGGAGTTCTTGGCATAAGGCAAGACGAGGCAAAGTATCGCGTCGACAACCGCAAACAAGCCAGAACAGGGGCGTCCTCAAAGAGGGCGCCCCTGTTTATGCTGAATTTAAATTAGAGTCCTGCCAAGCAAAGTTCCCATGGGGAAACGAGCCCATCCCAGCAAAGTGCAATTCAGACCCTTCCAATTTTGTATGCGCAGCATCTCAAGTTGGTGCGTCGGCCCCATAGTAGCCGCAGGCCGGGCGCAGGGTTACCTCCCAAATCTTTCCGCAGCGCAGGCCGGCGTTTGTCCGCAGCTCCGCAGGAGCAGGACAAATGCCGGCCATGCGCGAGGACGATTTGGGAGGTAACCCTGCGCCCGGCCGGTGAGACCCAAACCCCGCCATGCTTCTTATGTGCAGCAAAGCTAATGCTGCTAAAATACAAAGCGCTCATGTAGTTTAAACGCACGACGATAAGGAGCACCAGTGGGTAACCACTTCCGTACCTCCGGTGCGGGCGATGATGCCCCCAAGACGCAGACAGGCGTCCAGGGCAGTCGTTTCGCCACTCCGGATTCAGAGGGCCAGCTTGTTGCTCAGGCCCCCGCTCAGCCGGCAGATCAGGCACAGCCGGCATCCGATCCCTTTGCCTACAATCCCACCAGCGATGTCGCGCTTTCCGGCACGGCGGGTTTTGAGCCCGTTCAGGCCGTGACCGCTCGCGTGGAGCAGCCTCAGGCTGGCGCTGCCACGCCGCAGCCTACCATGGCCGGCATTCCCGACCCCATGGCCCCTGCGACACCGGCTCCTCAGCCTGCGCAGTCCGGTCTCTTTGCCGCTATTCCCGACCCCACGCAGCCTGCTGCCCCGGTGGTCGAGAGCGATCAGGCGGCCGAGGTCGCAAGCCTCGATAACGCGCTCAACAACCCCGATTTTACGTCGGTGTTTGCGCCCATCGATCCGCAGGCCAGCCGCAAGAAGATGGCCAAGCAGGCCGGTGTCGAGCCCGTCATCCTTATGGAGCATGTCACCAAGATCTATCCGGCACAGCCCAACAAGCCTGCACTCGACGACATCAACATCGAGATCTATCCGGGCGAGTTCGTCTTCCTGGTCGGTCACTCCGGCTCGGGTAAGACCACGCTGCTGTCGACGCTCAACCGCGACGTCAAGCCGACGAGCGGTCGCATCCTGGTTGCCGGTCAGGACCTCATGAAGATCAAGAACCGCAAGGTTCCGTTCCTGCGCCGCCAGATTGGCGCCGTGTTCCAGGACTTTAAGCTCCTGCCGCAAAAAACCGCCTACGAAAACGTGGCGTTTGCTCTGCAGTGCATCGGCAAGCCCAAGGGCGTCATTCGCAGCCAGGTGCCGGAGGTGCTGCGTCTGGTCGGTCTGGCCGATCAGATGGACTCGCTGCCCGACCAGCTTTCCGGTGGCGAGCAGCAGCGCGTCGCCGTCGCCCGCGCTATGGTCAACCGTCCGCCGCTGCTGATCTGCGACGAGCCCACGGGTAACCTCGACCCGGCGATCTCGCTGGGCATCATGAAGCTGCTCGAGCGTATTAACCGCACCGGCACCACCGTGATCGTCGCCACGCACGACCGCGAGATGGTCGATAGCATGCACCGTCGCGTGATCGCCCTCGAGGGCGGCCACGTTATCCGCGACCAGGAGAGGGGAGGTTACGGCAACTATGGCACCAACTAACGTGGGCTACTCCTTCAAAGAGGCAATCAGTCACTTCTTCCGTAACTGGACTACCTCGCTCGGCGCCGTCATCACGATCTTCCTTTCGCTGTTTATCATCGGCCTGTTCATCATGGGCTCCGCGATGCTGAACTCCGTGATCGGCACCGTCGAGGATCAGGTCGTCATCAACGCCTTTATTAGCGATGACGCCGACCAGGCAGATGTTCAGGCCTTTGAGGCTGAGCTCAAGACGTGGAGCAACGTCAAGTCCGTGACGTACAAGGACAAGGACGACGCGCTGGCCGAGTATACGAGCAAGATGTCGGGCAACGCCGACGCCACCATGAGCGCGCTCGATGGCCAGAACCCGCTGCCGGCTTCGTTTGCAATTGAGATGGACGATCCGTCCAAGGTCGAGAGCACGGCCCAGAAGCTCAAGAAGAACGCCGACTTCCAGAAGATCGCGGATGACGGCGACGTCAACGCGAGCGTGCTGTACGGCCAGGAGGAAGTGAGCCGCCTGTTCCAGGTGACCAACTACATCCGCATCGCCGCCGTGGTGCTCGTTGGCCTTTTGACCTTTATCGCATTCATCTTCATCAACAACACGATTCGCCTGTCCATCACGGCGCGTCGTCGTGAGATTGCGATTATGCGTCTGGTCGGCGCCAGCAACGGCTTCATTCGCGGCCCGTTTATCACCGAGGGCGTACTGCAGGCCATTTTGGGCTCGCTGCTTTCCATCGGCGTTCTGGAGCTGCTGCGCAATCTGATGATTCCGCGTTTGCAGGAGAGCATCGGCTGGATGTCGTTTGCCCTGCCGATGCAGTACTACCTGGTGACCTATGCTGCGCTGATTCTGGTCGGCGTGATTATCGGTCTCTTTGGTTCTGCCATCGCCATGCGCCGCTACCTGCGCGTGTAGGCATGCCTGGAATTCATCCCTTCCAACGGGTCGTCTCTTGCGGGGCGGCCCGTTTTTTGATCCCTAGGGGACGGCAGGAAAACGGATCATTTGGGTAGACTCTTTGGAGTTCGCAATCGATAGTTAGGAGGCGCCATGGGGCGCAATAACAAGCATAAGCGTGGAGCTCGCAATAAGCGCGGGCCGGTGCGCAGCGAACGCCGTCCGAGCCTGACCGGGCGCGTGCAGCTCCATGAGCATAGCGCCTACGTTGTAACCGAAAACGGCGACTACAAGGTCATGGGCCGCGGTAAGCGCGAGATCATGGATGGCGATACCGTAGCCGTGAGCATTAAGAACAGCCCGCACGGTGAGCGGCGCGCCGTGATCGAAGGCGTGGTTGAGCGCGCAGCCATAAGCGTGGTGGGTACGTACCAGACCGCTGGTCCGCTCGGTGTGATCGAGCCGCTCGATTCGCGCCTGAAGGCCGACTTCTTCATTCTGCCCGAGGATACCTCGGCGGATCGTCTGGGCGTCCACCCGGGTGATGCCGTTGTCGCGCGCATTTTGACCTACCCGACGCGCCTGGAATCGGGCACCGTGACGATCGAACGCCGCATTGGCGGAGATGACGCGCCCGATTTGGGCGTTCAATACGTGATGGCGCGTTACGGCTATACCGATAGCTATCCCGAGGCCGCGCTGGACGAGGCCGAGGGGCTTTCGCTCGATGTGTCCGCGGCGCTTAAGGACCCGCTCCGCCGCGATCTGCGCGACCGCTTTGTCATCACGATCGACCCGGTCGACGCGCGCGACTTTGACGATGCCATTTCGCTTGAGCGCACGCCCGAGGGTGGCTACAAGCTGGGTGTGCATATCGCTGACGTTTCTCACTATGTGGCTTGGGACGGGCATATCGATCTTGAGGCTCGCCATCGTACGACATCGGTGTATCTGGCCGATCGCGTGCTTCCCATGCTGCCCGAACGCCTGTCCTGTGACCTATGCTCGCTTCGCCCTGACGAGGACCGTCTTGCGTTTACCGTTGACATTGAGCTCGATGCGCAGGGTCGCGTGCGGCATTACGATCCGTACCCCAGCGTGATTCGCTCGCGTGTGCGTATGGACTATGACGGCGCCGAGGCGCTGCTGGTGCGTGCCGACGCGGTTGAGTATTCGGTGCTGGAAGGCGCCGCTGAGGATGTTGCGGCTGCTGAGGCCTCGCGCGAGGAGGCGCTTGAGCGCGGTCTTGCGTGCGAGGAAACTGCTCGCGGCTATAACGTCGACCTCGGCGATTTCCTTGTCGCCGCCAACGAACTCGCCGAACTTCGCCGTCGTATTCGTCGTGCCCGCGGCTCAGTCGATTTTGACACGGCCGAGATTCGCGCTCTATTGGATGAGGACGGAGTACCCGTGCAGATTGTGGCGCGCGAGCGTTCGTGTGCCACGTCGCTTATCGAGGAAGCCATGCTACTCGCCAACGAGTGCGTTGCAGAGTGGCTGGCAGACCGTGATATCGAGGCCTGCTATCGCGTGCATGAGGATCCGAGCCCCGATAGCCTGCACGGTGCCGCCGTTGCGCTGGCGCAGCTGGGCATCATCGACGATCGCCGTGCTGCCGGTATCGCCCTGGGGAGTCCCGATGAGCTACAGGCTGCAGTTGATGCTGCCGCCGGTACGGCCAACGCACCGCTCGTCAACACGCTGCTTCTGCGCAGCATGCAGCGCGCACTGTACAAGCCGCGCAACGAGGGCCACTTTGCGCTCGCCGCGCCGTGCTACTGTCACTTTACGAGTCCCATCCGTCGCTACCCCGATCTGGTGGTGCACCGCGTGCTCAAACTGCAGTTGGCCTATGAGCAGCTCGGCGGCAAGGACGCCCTGGTCCGTACACCGCGGCTGATCGGCAAGGGGCGCGAGTCGCTGCCGCGCATTCTGCCGCAGATCTGCCGCGCATGCAGCGATGCCGAGCGCGCGGCAGATGCCGCTAGCCATGCGACGAAAAAGATCAAGATTGCCCAGTACTATGAGGATCGCCTGGGCGAGCGCTATGCCGGAACGGTCTCATGGGTCAGCAGCATGGGCCTCTTTGTGCGCTTGGACCTGACGCAGGTCGAAGGCTTGGTTTCGATCAAGAGTCTGGGCAACGAGTGGTTCGAGTTCGACGAGGATGCGCTTACGCTGACGGGCGCCGACACGGGGACTCGCTATGAACTGGGCCAGCGCGTGATTATCGAGGTTTCGCGCGTCAATACCACGCGTGGGCACTTGGACTTTAAGCTTATCCATTAGCCAAATCTCGACTCATGGCGGGAGAGCGGAGGGCGGTCTTTCGGGGCCGCCCTCCGCATTTGGATCATAGCTACCTTGCCGTCCGCTCGGCCGCCCGCTTACCTGCTATTCGAGAGGTAAAACCTACCAAAATAAACCTGTCCCTTTTTGGCAGGTTTACAAGAAAGCGGGGATGAGATGGCGACGGTGTATGGTTATGCGCGGGTGAGTTCGCGCGATCAGAATCTAAATCGGCAGCTGGATGCGCTGGGCGCCTATGGCGTGGGCTCGGCGAATATTTATGCCGACCATGCGAGCGGCAAGGACTTCGATCGCCCGCGGTATCGCGAGCTGCTGCACATCCTGGGAGACGGGGACGTGCTGGTGGTGCTTTCTATCGACCGGCTTGGCCGTAATTACTCCGAGATTCTTGAGGAATGGCGACGCATTACCAAGGAGCTCGGGGTTGCCATTGTGGTGTTGGACATGCCATTGCTTGACACGCGCGCCAGGGCCAGCGGCGCGCCGGATGTGACCAATACCCTGATTGCCGATATTGTGCTACAACTGCTGAGCTACGTGGCGCAGGTGGAGCGCGAGAATATTCATCGGCGCCAGGCGGAGGGGATTGCAGCGGCGCGGGCGCGAGGGGTCCGTTTCGGTCGACCTCGCAAGCCGTGCCCTCCTCAGTTTGAGCTGGTGCGCGATAGCTATGAGGCGGGCGATATTACCCGCAGCCAGGCGGCAAAGTGCCTGGGCGTGTGCGTGGGGACGTTCGATCGCTGGATGCGCGAGGCGGGGTAGGGGTTTGCGTCGCTTTGTCGCTTCCTGTTGCGATTCAAATTTTGATACGGTGACGATGCCATTTGGGGCTACACTCGCTGATATTCAAAAAAGGAGGTAGGCCCTTGGCGCGCGTAAAACAAATAATCGGATGGACCGCGATCATTCTGTTCGCTGCAACGCTGGCGGGCATCTGGGTGCTGACGGAGCAAAATGCGGTGGAGACGTCGTTGCTGAGCGAGTCCACCGCGCGCGTGGTGGAGGGTCAGGCTACGGGCGTTCAGGCTGCCGATGTCGCGGGTGAAGCTCAGACCGAGAACGGGATGACCGGGGGCACCGATTCGGCTGCTTCGAATGTCCGGTCTGGCCGACTTGCTTCCATTCGCATGTGGGTGGGCACGAACGTCCGTCGCGTTGCCCATACCGTAGAGTTTTTCTTCGTCGGATTGTTCGCCTCGGTGGTCGTGGTTTGCTTTTCCAGGCGTCCTTGGAGCGTATGCTCCCGTTGCGTGCCCGTGTTGCTCTTTTGCGCCGTCTGCTCCGTTGGCGATCAGGTACATAAGATCTTTGTTCCCGGCAGGCATTTCGACGTTATCGATTTAGGATTCGATGCTGCGGGCTATGTCACCGCCATGCTGTTGGTATTGCTGGCAGCGGCGTTGGTGCGCTATGCGACTCGGCCGATCGGCGCCCATGCGAGGCGCTAGCCTTAAGACGAGACATCGCGACTGCCTATGCTTCGACATTGGCTACAATAACGGCTGCAATCGCGAGTGGTCGTCGATGTGCAGTTTTCCGGACACCTGTTTTCTCTAAGAAAGGAAATCCCATGACCGTACTGTTTGTTGAATATCCCAAGTGCTCGACCTGTAAGAAGGCCAAGGCATGGCTGGACGAACACGGGGTAGAGTATATCGACCGCGATATCGTTTTGGACAATCCCACGGCTGATGAGCTTGCGACCTGGATTGCTCGTTCGGGACTGCCGGTGCGGCGCTTCTTTAATTCGTCGGGCATGAAATATCGAGAGCTGGGCCTGAAGGCGCGTCTAGATGCGGGCATGACGGATCGGGAGTGCTACGAGCTGCTGGCGACCGACGGCATGCTGGTCAAGCGTCCGCTGTTGGTGGGCGACGACTTTGCGATTCCCGGCTTTAGGGAAGCAGCTTGGACCGAGGCGCTGCTGTAGCGGCTGCGGAAAGTGCGACCCGTTTTGAGCGCTCGGGGTGGGACGTGTTTTCCATCGGAGGGCTCGCTCGGCTCAATCCTTGAGCTGTGCCCATTCGTGCGGACCGTAGACCTTTACGTGCTTGTTGGGCTTGCCGCTCCAGTACTCCTCGTCCATAAAGGGCAGATATGCCTGAACACCGGGGCAGATAAAGGGAATCCGCTGCTGTTGCAGTCGCTCGCGTTGGCGCTGCTCCAGGTGCGCCTCGGATATGACAGTCGGCATACCGGACAGCTCGACGAGGCTTGCCTGGATTCGCTTAAGGTCGGGGAGTCCCGCGTGCCATGACATCCGCATGATCAAAAAGGATGCACGGCGGTATTTTGCCTGCATCACCGTGATGGCGGGGCGCAGGGTGGGATGGATTTTGTCCCGTTCGGGCCAAAGGTCAGCAGTGATCTCGAGGCCCAGGGTCTCCCATAGGTAATCAAGCTCTTCGTCCATGGCGCCTCGATATCTACGTGATCATTGATACTTCGATTGTGTTGCCTGGTGCTATCGTTTTCGCGGTAGAATCTGCCAACGGTTGACGGCTACCGCTCGCGGCGTTTTGCCCTTCGTGTGCAGCGGTCGACTTCACAGGTCCTTCACGTGTCGGCCGTATTTGACTGAATTTCAAAAAAGTCAAAATTAGGGCTTGCGTCACGGCGGGACTTCCCGTATATTTCTTTCTTGCGCAAAGGCACAGCCGAGCGCAGCGATGCAGTCATTGGGATGTCGTCTAATGGCAGGACAGCGGATTCTGGTTCCGTCAATGGGGGTTCGACTCCCTCCATCCCAGCCATTGCATTTGCTACATATGGCCCGTTCGTCTAGCGGTTTAGGACGCCGCCCTCTCAAGGCGGAGATCACCAGTTCGAATCTGGTACGGGCTACCAAAATTGAACGCCCGGGCCTCGTAAGAGACCCGGGTTTTGTGTATTGACCGATATTTAAGGCGCGCGTTGAGTCTGCCGCCCGGACCGAGGAGTTGTCATGGACCTGCCTATCAGCTTGGAAGACATCACGTATGCCGAGAACTATCTGGCGCAGGGCGACCTGGCTACGGCGACGCCGCTGCTTGAGCGTCTGGTGGAGCTCGCCGAGGAGTATATCGACGCTGAGTGCAAGACGGAGGAGAAGCGCCAGTACTTTAGCTTCGACAGCAAGTTTGAGCGCCTGGCCTATCGCCGCGTGGAGAAGGATCCGCGCGAGCTGGTGCAGGTCGAGGTTCCCTTTGACCGCCTGTACTCCGACATGGCGTTTGCCTACATTCGCCAGCAGGATTATGTGAGTGCTCGGAATGCCCTGATGCAGGCCGTGCGTTGGGATCCCATGAACTGCAACTATCGCTTGGACTTGGCCGAGCTGTTCCGCGCGCTCGAGGACAAGCAGGAGTGGGCATCGCTCTCGTTCTCGGTGCTGGAGCGCGCGAGCGACGGTAAGTGCGCCGCACGTGCCTACACCAACTTGGGTCAGTACTTCTTGGAGCCCGAGACCGAGAACATTTCGGCAGCCGTGGGCTGCGCGCGTCTGGCGCTGCGCCTGGCGCCCAATGATGCGCATACGACGCGCCTGCTCAACAAGATCCATACCACCTATCCGGATGCCGCGGACGAGAGTGACGACCATGTGATGGGTGAGCTCGCCCTGCAAGGCGTGCCGACTTCGCCTTCGGCCGAGATTGCCATCTGCCTGATCATGTGTGCGACCGATGCTGCAAGCGACGGCGACAAGCAGGAGGCGACGCGCCTGACGGTGCGCGCTCGTGATTTGGTGGGCGAGGAGGCCTGCGCGGCGATTATCAAACTGGTGCGCGAGAGCGACGCCGAGCTTAACGCCGAGCGCAAGGCAAAGCGCGAGGCTGCGGGCTCAAACGCCGACGACGTCAAGGAGGCCGGCGATGCCCAGTAAGCGCGAGCGCAAGCTCATTTCCAAGAATCGCTCGGCACATCACGAGTACTTTATCGATGAGACGTTTGAGTGCGGTATTGAGCTGAGCGGTACCGAGGTCAAGTCGATTCGCGAGCGCGCGTGCCAGATTACCGATACCTTCGCGCTGATTCGTGGTGGGGAGTGCTGGCTCGTCGGCCTGCATATCCACCCTTATAGCCATGGTGGCGTGTGGAATCGCGATCCCGACCGTCGGCGCCGTCTGCTGCTGCACCGCAAGGAGATCGACTTTCTTGACGGCAAACTTCGCAACCGCGGCTATGCGCTGGTGCCGCTGGAGCTCTACTTTAATACCGACGGCCGCGTAAAGCTGCTGCTGGGCCTAGGCCGCGGCAAGAAGCTTTACGACAAGCGCGAGGATATGGCCAAGCGCGATGTCCAGCGCGAGATCGACCGCGCCCTCAAGGAGCGCAATCGCTAGGCGTTCTGTATAAGTTGCGGTGGAATACGGACTGTTTTGCCTGTTTGAGGGGCTATTCAGTCCTTATTTCACCGCAACTGCGGGCCTCTCATCTTGCTTATACTGTTTTGACACATATGTCTCAAAGGTGGTGTCCGTTGTGGGCGCCGCCTTTTTTTGTGGGTACATACATCCATGAGGTTCCAACCCGCGTTAGGGGAGTGATTGTTATGGACAAAACTGCGTACTTTACCATGCCGAGCGGTCTGTACGTGGTGAGCGCCGCGGCAGACGGGCTGCGCGCCGGCTGCGTCATCAACACTGCGGTGCAGGTGACGTCCATGCCGCCGCGCATTTCGGTTGCCGTGAACAAGGACAACGTCACCTCGGGCGTCATCGCTTCGGCCAAAGCGTTCGCGCTGACCGTGATCGATCAGACCGCCGATATGCTCTACATCGGTAACTTTGGGTTCCGCACCAGCAGCGATTATGACAAGTTTGCCAAATACGAGGCCCGCGAGACGGCTCTGGGCATGCCCTATGTGCCCGAGCACGCGGCGGCCCTGTTTAGCTGCCATTTGATCGACACTGTGGATGTTGGCACGCATCTACTGTTTATCGGCGAGGTCGAGGATGCCGAGCGCTTGAGTGACGAGACGCCGCTCACCTACGATTACTACCATAAGGTCCTGAAGGGCAAGACGCCTCCGAAGGCGTCCTCGTATCAAGGCTAGAAATGTTTTAAAAATACTTGCATTATATTATTGAGAATCTATACTGATAAATGAAGTACATCACCAGTCGCGTTTGAGAGGAGAACATCATGGCTGAGGAGAAGAAGACGTATAAGTTCGTGTGCGTCGTTTGCGGTTACGAGGTTGAGGTCGATACGCCCGAGCTGCCCGAGGATTATGTGTGCCCGGTGTGCGGCGTCGGTCCCGATCAGTTTGAGCTCGTCGAGGAGTAGCTCGCAGACACACGGCGAAAGCCGAACATAGCTCTGTTCAAGGGCCTCGGTCGAATTCTCGGCCGGGGCCCTTTTCCTCCGCCCCCAAGGGATCACGGTTGCTGTTGGCCGATCCTGTCTGTTGTGAGTCCGGCCGACCTTTTGTCTCAATCTGTAACATCTAACGGTGGAAATTGGGCCCACTTGTTACATATCGAGACAAACCAAAACCGTCCGGCAGAAGATCTCAATCTGTAACATCTAGACATCGAAAGCGGGTCTAGATGTTACAGATCGAGACGTTTGCCTGAGTAGGTGCCCCGCCCCATTACATCCCTGTCAACAACACGACATCGAGAATCGTCACGATGACGCCGATCCCTACGAGCAGCGCGTTGAGCGGGCGCGAGTTGGCGTATTTGCCCATAACGCGGGGCGAACTGGTGAGTCGTATGAGCACAAAGACCGTAATCGGCAACTGAAGCGACAGCAGCGCCTGACTCCAGATGAGACCCTCAAAAGGATTCGGGACGACCAAGCACGCCGCCACTGCGCCGACGAAACAAGCCGCCACCCCGATCGAGGAATGTCGGTCGTGGATGTC
The DNA here is from genome assembly GCA_937896835.1 of uncultured Collinsella sp. GTDB lineage: Bacteria > Actinomycetota > Coriobacteriia > Coriobacteriales > Coriobacteriaceae > Collinsella. Next base: position 21,516 of record CALBOJ010000129.1, on the reverse strand, counting down.
GTATTCCTCGTCGAACATGCCTGCGGTGATGGTGCCCGCCGCCATGCCCGCCGTCACACTACTCGATATACCCGCAAACAGCAGTGCCACCGCAAAGATGGCCGAGCTTGCCGGGCCCAGAATGGGGGAGAGCGTGGCCGCTGCGACTGCGAGGTCGTCTACGACAATGCCGTGCGCAAAGAAGGTCGTTGCGGCCAGGATGACCATGGCCGAGTTGATTGCCCAGCCCACGCCCATCGAAAAGAGCGTGTCGAAGAGCTCGTAGCGCAGACGTTCCTCGATAACTTGCTCGCCTTGGCCTTCGAAGTGCATGGATTGGATGACCTCGGAGTGCAGAAAAAGGTTGTGGGGCATAACGACCGCACCCAGGACACTCACGATAATCGCGGCAGAGCCAGTGGGCATACTGGGCGTGATCCAGCTTGCGGCGGCTTGCGGCCAGTCGACCTTGACTAGCGCAAGCTCGGCCAAAAACGAGAGTCCTACCACGCCGACGAAGGCGATGATCCAGCGCTCGGCACGCTTGTAGGAGTTCGTCATGAGCATTGCCATCGATGCCGCGGCCACGATGACGCAGCCGGCGCGCACGGGCAGTCCAAAGAGCATCTGGAGCGCGATCGCGCCGCCCAGGACCTCGGCCATAGCGGTGGCGATGGTCGCGAGGTAGGCACTGGCGAGTACCGCGCGTCCCACGATGCGGGGGAGGTAGCGTGTCGTGGCCTCGGCAAGACAGGTGCCCGTGGCGATGCCCAGGTGCGCCGCGTTGTGCTGCAACGCGATGAGCATAATCGTGGACAGCGTGACGATCCACAGCAGCGCGTAGCCAAACTGCGAGCCCGCGGCCATATTGGAGGCCCAGTTGCCCGGGTCGATAAAGCCGACGGTCACGAGCAGCCCGGGGCCGATGTGCCGCGCAATGTCTAGGCCTCCGTGACCACCGGTGCGTCGGGAGCCAAAGTGTTGTTTGAGATGGTTGAGCATGGTGCGCTCCTGTGTATGGGCGGCGTGGCGTCGCATCTGGGTCATGCGGCGCCACGCGTCGGGTTTGGGTTGGGGTTACCTGCGCGCCTTGCCTTGGTTGGCCACGTCGTCGATCTTGGCGGCGATGGTCGCCGGGTCGCCGATGTAGCGCTTGTCGAGGACGTTGAAATCGGTGTCGAAGGTGTAAACGAGCGGCACGCCGGTGGGGATGTTGACCTTGAGGATCTCCTCGGGCGTGAGGTGCTCGAACTTCATGACGAGAGAGCGCAGGGAGTTGCCGTGTGCGGCGATGAGTACGCGCTTGCCGGCGAGCATCTGGGGGCGAATCTCGTCTTCGAAATAAGGCCAGGCACGGGCTATCGTGTCCTTGAGGCACTCGGTGTAGGGCAGCTGGTCGGGTGCGACATCACGGTATTGCTCCTGGGTGTGGGGATCGCGCGCGTCGTTCGGCTCGAGTGCCGGCGGGCAGATATCGAAGGAGCGGCGCCAGATGAGCACCTGTTCGTCGCCGTGCTCCGCCGCGGCATCGGCCTTGTTGAGACCCTGCAACGCGCCGTAGTGGCGCTCGTTGAGCTTCCAGGATTTGATGACGGGCAGCCACTCGCGATCCATTTGGCCGAGCACGATGTTGAGGGTGTGGATCGCGCGCTTGAGGCGCGAAGTGTAGCAGACGTCAAAGTCGAAACCGGCTTCTTTGAGGGCTCGACCGCCTGCGGCGGCTTCTTCGCGGCCCGTGTCGGTGAGCTCTACGTCGGTCCAGCCGGTGAACAGGTTGAGTTTGTTCCACTCCGACTCTCCGTGGCGGATAAGGACGAGTTGGATCGTCTGCCGGTCTGTCTGGTTTGCCATAGGGGCCTCCTTAATGTGGCACGGCATGCGTGCCGTTTGTTTGACGCCGCAAAGGATACCCGTTTTAGGCTCAAAAGTTAACCAAGACTAACAAAATTATTGTATTTGAATAGGATGGTGAAAGGGGGGTTACCGAAATGTCTTGATCTGTAACAACTAGGGATGGAAATTGGGTCTAGGTGTTACAGATTGAGACGTTTGAAGAGGTGAGTTTGCAGGCCGAACTTGGGGCCTATGTTGTCGCCCTTGAGGTCGGCGGTGTCCACTCGTAGGGCGCGCGTTACGCGATTGTTTCGAAACGGGTGGGAAACACAACGGGCCGGCGATGCTCCTAGTATGCCTAGTCAACTGACTGTCTAAATATCTAGGGGAGGATCGCGATGCAGGCAGATTCCGCTCAGCAGCAGGGCCTTTATCGCCCCGAATTCGACCACGATGCATGTGGCATCGGCGCACTTGCCGATATCAACGGCGAGCGCCATCACCAGATTCTGGACGATGCGCTGTCCATTCTGGTCAACTTGGAGCACCGCGGCGGCACGGGACTCGAGAAGAACACCGGCGACGGCGCTGGCATCTTGTTCCAGGTTCCGCATCACTTTTTCCGTAAAGAGGCTCAAAAGTGCGGCCAGATTCTGCCGGCAGAGGGCGACTATGGCGTGGCCATGCTGTTCTTCCCACAGGACGACAGGGGCGTAGAGGATGCCCATCGCGTGTTTGAGGAGGGCTGCGCTGAGGCCGGCGTGCCGCTGCTCTTTTGGCGCGAGGTGCCGGTCGATCCGCATGACCTGGGCGAGACAGCCCGCGCCTGCATGCCTACCATCCTGCAGGCCTTTCTGGGGCGCCCCGACGACACGCCGGCGGGCGATGCCTTCGAGCGCCGTCTGTATGTGTGCCGCCGCACCATCGAGAAGAAGGCCGACGCCGAGTTTGCCCTGCGCGACAAGATCTTCTACGTCTGCTCCATGAGCTCGCGCACTATCGTGTACAAGGGCATGCTCGTCGCCACGCAGATGCGCCGCTTCTTCATCGATCTCAACGACGCCGCCGTCAAGACGGCCGTTGCGCTCGTCCACTCGCGCTACTCCACCAACACCACGCCCAGCTGGGAGCGCGCGCACCCCAACCGCTTTATCATCCACAACGGCGAGATCAACACTCTCAAGGGCAACGTCAACTGGATTCGCGCCCGCGAACCCAACCTGTACAGCCCCGTGCTGCAGCATGATCTTGAGCGCGTGATGCCCATCATCAACCGCGAGGGCTCCGACTCCGCGATTTTGGACAACGTGCTTGAGTTTTTGGTCATGAACGGTCGTCCGCTCACGCGTGCCGCGTCCATGTTGCTGCCCGAGCCGTGGGACCACAACGACAGCCTGAGTGAGGAGCGCCGCGCCTACGACGCCTACCAGTCCATGCTCATGGAGCCGTGGGACGGTCCTGCCGCTATCGCCTTTACCGATGGCCGTACCCTGGGTGCCGCCCTCGACCGTAACGGCCTGCGCCCGGCTCGCTACTACGTGACGCGCGACGGCCGCTTTATGCTGGCGAGCGAGGTGGGCACCATCGAGGTGCGCCCCGAGAACATCCTGACGAGTGGCTGCTTGGGACCGGGTCAGATGCTCGAGGTCGACTTTGCTCGCGGCCGCGTGATCTACAACGACGAGCTGCGCGCCCGTTACGCCAAGGAAAAGCCCTACCGTGATTGGATTGCCGAGGAGACGCTGGCCGTCGACGCGCTCGATGAGCCCGCCGCGCCCGCGCCCGCCGAGGATGCCGAGGTGTCCTCGGCCGTGCGCATGGCCAAGCTCGGCTATCACTGGGATGACGTCGACGAGGTCGTGCGTCCCATGGCCCAGCAGGGCAAGGCGCCGCTCGCCTCGATGGGTATCGATGCGCCGCTGGCCTGCCTGTCCAAGAAGACGCGCTCGTTCTTCGACTACTTCTATCAGCTGTTCGCCCAGGTCACGAACCCGCCGATCGATGCCCTGCGCGAGCATATGGTCACCTCGACCACGCTCTACCTGGGCAACCACGGCAACCTGCTCGAGGATTCCCGTACGGCCTGCCAGCTGGTTCGCTTGGAGCGCCCGTTGCTCAACGAGGAGGAGTTCGACCGCATTTGCGCCATCGACCGCGTGGGCTTTAAGACTCGCCGTTTCCGTGCCGTCTACCGCCGTGACGCCGGCGAGGGCGCGCTGCAGGCTGCGCTCAAGCAGCTTGCCGAGGACGTCGAGGCTGCGGTCCGCGACGGCGTGAACATCGTGGTGCTGAGCGATCGTGCCGCTGCGGGCGAGGTGCCCGTGCCGTCGCTGCTCGCCGTGGGCTGTGTGCACAACCACCTGATTCGCGCTGGCGTGCGTACCTTTGCCGACATCGTGGTGGAGTGCGGCGATGCCGTGTCCCCGCACGACTTTGCGGCGCTGGTGGGCTACTCCGCAAGCGGCATCTATCCGTACAATGCGCATGCGTGCATCCGCGACTTGGCAGCACGCGGCGACCTGGACGTGACGGCCGAGCAGGGCATCGACAACTACAACAAGGCCGCGACGGCGGGTATCGTCTCCATCATGTCCAAGATGGGTATCTCCACGGTGCAGAGCTACCATTCGGCGCAGATCTTCGAAGCCGTGGGCTTTACGCCGGAGTTCGTCAACGCGTACTTTGCCGGCACGGTGGGCCGTGTGGGCGGTATGGGTGTCGAGGACGTTGAGCGCGAGCAAAACGAGCGCTACGACGCCGCGCTCGCTATCCTTAAGAGCCCGGCTCCCGATCAGCTGCCCACGCTGGGCCTGACCAAGTGGCGCCCGCTCGGCGGCGAGGATCACCTCATCGATCCGCAGACTGTCTACTTGCTGCAGACCGCCTGCCGTGAGGACAGCTACGACACCTTTAAGGAGTACAGCGCCCGCCTGCACCGCACCGGCCGTGCCGTGCGTCTGCGCGACTTGCTCGACTTTGATGCCAGCGGCCGCACGCCGGTTTCGCTCGACGAGGTCGAGCCCGCGCTCAACATCGTCCGCCGCTTTAACACCGGCGCCATGTCGTACGGCTCCATCAGCAAGGAAGCACACGAGTGCATGGCCATCGCCATGAACCGCCTGCACGGCCGTTCCAACTCCGGCGAGGGCGGTGAGGATCCGCGTCGCGAGACCCCGCTGGCCAACGGTGACTCCAAGAACTCCGCGATCAAGCAGGTGGCAAGTGCGCGCTTTGGCGTGACGAGCCGCTACCTGTGCAGCGCCTTCGAGATTCAGATCAAGATGGCCCAGGGCGCCAAGCCCGGCGAGGGTGGCCACCTGCCCGGCAAGAAGGTCTACCCCTGGATTGCCGAGGTCCGTCAGTCCACGCCCGGCATCGGCCTGATCTCGCCTCCGCCGCATCACGACATCTACTCCATCGAAGACCTGGCCGAGCTCATCTTTGACCTTAAGAACGCCAACCCCGGCGCACGCGTGTCGGTCAAGCTGGTCAGCGAGGCCGGCGTCGGCACCATCGCCACCGGTGTGGCCAAGGGCGCTGCCGACAAGATCTTGGTCAGCGGCCACAATGGCGGCTCGGGTGCCGCTGCTCGCGATTCGATCTGGCACGCCGGTCTGCCGCTGGAGCTTGGCCTTGCCGAGGCCCAGCAGACGCTGCTGCAAAACGGCCTGCGCTCGCGCGTGGTGCTCGAGGCCGACGGCAAGCTCATGGACGGCACCGATGTTGCCGTCGCCTGCCTGCTGGGCGCCGAGGAGTTTGGCTTTGCGACCATGCCGCTCATCTCGATGGGCTGCCTCATGCAGCGCGACTGCCAGCAGGATACCTGCCCGGCCGGCATCGCTACGCAAAACTGCCGCCTGCGTCGCGGCTTCCGCGGCAAGCCAGAGCACGTCGAGCACTTTATGCTCTTTGTTGCCGAGCAGCTGCGCGAGGTCATGGCGAGCCTGGGCTTCCGCACCGTCGACGAGATGGTCGGCCATCCCGAGTGCCTGCGCCAGATCGAGGTCCCGGGCAACCGCAAGGCCAACCTGCTCGATCTGTCGCCCGTGCTGGCAAGCGCGACCTGTGAGTTTGGTGCCCACATCCCGGGCGCCGACGGCCGTCACTTCCTGCCCCAGATGGCTGCGGACAGCGAGCTCGATAAGACGCTCGACTCCACGTTGTTTGTGCCCTATACGGCCGATGCCCGTGCGCACCTGCGTCCGATTCGCTTTCGCGCCGATATCGCCAACGTCAACCGCTGCGTGGGCACCATCTTGGGCAACGCGGTGACCAAGGCGCATCCCGAGGGCCTGCCCGCCGGCTCCATCACCATCGATTGCGATGGTTCGGCCGGTCAGAGCTTTGGCGCCTTCCTGCCGCGCGGCATTACGCTCAACGTGTGCGGCGACGCCAACGACTACTTTGGCAAGGGCCTTTCGGGCGGCGAGGTGTCGGTGCGCCCCAACCCGCATGCGACCTACAAGTTCGACGAGAACATCATCGTGGGCAACGTTGCGTTCTTTGGCGCTACGAGTGGCCGCGGCTTCATTAACGGCCTGGCCGGCCAGCGCTTTGGCGTACGCAACTCCGGTGCCACGGTGGTGGTCGAGGGCTGCGGCAACCATGGCTGCGAGTACATGACGGGAGGTCTGGCGCTCATCCTGGGCGAGGTCGGGCAGAACTTCGCCGCCGGCATGACGGGCGGCGTGGCTTACGTCTTTGACCAGTACGGCACGCTCGATGCCCGTGTGAACCACGAGAGCGTTGAGCTTAAAGCCCCGACGGCCGGTGAGCTGGCGCAGATTCGTGCGCTCATCCAGGAGCACGTGGACGCGACGCAGAGCCCGCGCGGCATTAAGCTGCTCTACAGCTTTGAGACGATGAGCAAGCACTTTGTGAAGGTCATTCCGACCGAGTACGAGCGCGTGCTGGCGATTGTCGCCGCCGCCGAGGCCGTCGGCAAGACGCATGAGCAGGCCGAGGAGCTGGCGTTTGACATTGTGACCGGTCGGGCGAGTGCCGCGGATGTTGCTCGCTTCGATGTTGCGGGCGGTGCTGCGGGTGCTGCGTCCGTGGCTGCCAGCTCTGTTGCTTCGACCAAGAAGGAGGCGTAAGTGCCATGGGTAAGCCCGGTGCTTTTCTTGATATCGATCGCGTGACCCACGAGCTGCGCCCCGTGGAGGAGCGCAGCCGCGATTTCGATCCGCTGTACGTGGAGCTCGACGACGATGCGCGCCGTGCCCAGGCGAGCCGCTGCATGATGTGCGGTGTGGCGTTTTGTCAGATGGGCGCGAGCTTTGGCAAGGCGCGTCCGAGTGGCTGCCCACTGCACAATCTGATTCCCGAGTGGAACGAGCTGGTGTATCGCGGCCGCTGGAACGAGGCTGCCGAGCGTCTGTCACTCACCTCGCCCATGCCCGAGTTTGCGAGCCGCGTGTGCCCGGCGCTGTGCGAGGCCGCGTGCAATTTGGGTTCGGTCGACGGCCAGCCCACGACGATTCATGACAACGAGCGCGCGATCAGCGACCACGAATGGGCAAACGGCGGCCCGCGTCGCTTTGAGCCGGCAGGGGAGGACGCACCCACGGTTGCCGTGGTGGGCTCCGGTCCTGCTGGTCTGGTGGCTGCATGGGAACTTGCGCGTCGCGGTGCCCGCGTGACGGTGTTTGAGCGTGACGACCGCCCGGGCGGTCTGCTCATGTACGGCATTCCCAACATGAAGCTCGAGAAGTCTGTGGTCGAGCGCCGCGTGGCGCTCATGCGCGAGCTGGGTATTGTCTTTGAGCTGGGCGCTGACGTTACGAACCCTGCGGTAGCGGCCAAGCTCAATGGCTTTGACGCCGTTGTGGTGGCTGCCGGCGCTCGTGCACCCCGCGGTCTTTCGGCTACGAATGTGGATGCCCCGGGCGTGGTGTATGCCGTGGACTACCTGACGGCTTCGACCGTCTCGGTGCTCGATGGTGGTGAGCCCGCGGTGAACGCGCGCGGCCTGGACGTTGTGGTCATTGGCGGCGGCGATACCGGCAACGACTGCGTGGGCACCGCGGTGCGCCAGGGTGCGCGCAGCGTGCGCCAGTTTGAGTTCTTGCCGGCCGCGCCTGATGCGCGCGCGGCGAGCAACCCCTGGCCGCAGTGGCCCAACGTGAAGAAGACCGACTACGGTCAGCAGGAGGCTATCGCTGCCATGGGCGGCGAAATGCGTGCCTGGGGCGTGGATACGCTCGAGGTGCTGCTGGACAAGAAGGGCGCGGCAGCGGGCCTGCGCGTAGTCGATCTAGATTGGTCGGCCGGCAAGCCCGAACGCATTGCGAGCTCCGAGCACGAGGTGCCGGCGCAGCTGGTGCTCATCGCCTGTGGCTTTACGGGTCCGGAGCACGGTGTGTTCGACGCCGTCGGCGTGCCCGTTGCCACTGCTGGTCGTCCGCTGCCTGTGATGGCCGCCGAGGGCTCGCATCTTGCGGCGCGTGTCGACGGCGTCGCCGCGGATGCCGCGCCGGTGTATGTTGCCGGTGATGCGCGCAACGGCAGCTCGCTCGTGGTGAACGCTATGGCCGACGCCCTGGCCTGCGCTGCCGAAGTCGCCGAGGCGCTGGAGCTGTAAGGCGGCTGTTCACAATTGAATCGTCAAGGGCTGTCCCCAACTGCCGGCACATAAGGAACGTCCCCAAGTGCCGGCATGCTGGGGACGTTCCTTTTGGGTCGGCATTCGGGGACACTTCTTGCAGGTTTGCGACCGATTTGTTCGTTTGTCGACGCGCGAGTGTCCATTCGGCGTCTTTTTGAGCTGTGGTCACCTGTTGTTTCTGTGGTGGCTGTGGGCATATGGCTCAAAAGGGCGGGTTGGCCGTCTATGTTTACCTGCGGTTTTATTGCGGTGCGCATTTTCGGTCAAGCATCCCGTCAAGTGTTTGGTCAGCAGTTGGTTTGCAGCCGGAGGCCTATTTTGTCCGTGCTGACAGTGGCTGCCCACCCTCCTCGTAAGCTCAAATTGAGGTTCATCAGTTTGAGGAGGATGCCGTGACTGACCACGTTTTAGACCGAGCTCATCTGGCCGAAGCCGTCGGCAACGATATTGCCGACATGGCCCATTTTTGGATGCTGCGGAAGTTTCAGTTTTTGGAGCCGGCGCGCGAGCAGTTTGAGATTATTGTCGACCCGTGGCTCAGCTATCGCACCGAGCCTTCCCAAAACGAAATCATGGCCTACAACATGGCGTTTACCGATTGGCTGCTCTTCGAGCGCCCCTATCGCCATGGCAAGACGCTGCTCGAGCTGTATGTTGATGAGCCGCCGGCATCGCTTTCGCCTGCCTCGCTTAAGCGGCTCGAGCAGGTGCGCGACACACAGTATTTCTCGCGCTTTGGCATTTTGGACAAGGATCCTGCGAACGGCATGGTTGCGCTGAAGGATACGCGCGCCGACCGTCGCTTTGATGTCTACGACCCGCATATCGTGCAAAAGGAGCATTGGAGCGACGGCGCGATCGCGGTGCGCCTCGCCTGCGTCGACGATGTCTGGCTGACGGCGGGACAGCTCTATCTGTATGACATCGCGCGCCTGAGTGACACGGCGGTCGATGGACCGGGTGCGGTGCATCCCGAGGATCTGCAGGACGGCTTTGACACCTCGTGCGTCAGCTTCTTTTTGCGCCTGGTCCGCGACATCATGGGCGCCCAGGGGCGCTACGTGAAGTCCCTCAACATCTACGAACAAGAATGGGAGTAGGGGATGTGACTGGTGCCGCCCTACAGCCCTGACTTTGTCTCAATCTGTAACGTTTGGCGGCTGTTTGGGCCCGTAACTGTTGCAGATTGAGACGGAAGGTTGGCGGCTGCCGAAAGATCTTGTTCTGTAACAACTAGAGGCTTAAAGACTGTCTTCCTGTTACAGATCAAGACATTTGCCAGCGGAGGCAACGGTGACGATGGTCCATTTGTCTGACGTGGTGGTGATGAAAGTGTCTAATACCGTTCTCAAACACAAACATGCGACTCGCAACACGTTGGCGCGGAATAGGATGCTCGCGCGGCTCACGGAGACGGCCAAGCAAGGTGCGCTGCTCGCAACGCATGACAATACCGAGCTCATGTGGCTGCGACGCCATGTTGGAACCGACGATATCGCGGAGCCCGAGCCGTACCTGTTCTGTTTTCAGCATGATTGGGATGCATTGACGCCGGCGGAGCGAGCGCTGAGGACTATCAAAGGGCTTGCGGAATTTCATCCCGATTGGGCGTTTTGGGGTTATGACGCGGCACTTTTGTGGGGCCTGGAGGTGCCGAATGATCTGCTCGGGCCGCGTTTTCTTGTTAAGACGGGTTGTTCGGTGACGTTGAGCAGCGGGTGCAGGTTGTTGCGTCCTCAGATGGCGGGAGCGCTTGAGCGCGTCGACGGCGTGCGGGTGACGTCGTTTTGGCGCACGGTGGAGGATTGTCTGCTGCGTGCGCCGTTTTCGTATGGTCTGGCGATCGCCGATTCTGCATTGCGGGCGAAGGGCGTATCACGTGGGGATTTGTGCGAGCGCCTCCGCGCCGATTGCGAGGGCAGGCGAGGGTATCGCAGGGCACAGGCGATTGCATCGTATGCGGACGGGCTGTCCGAAAACGGCGGCGAGTCTCGGTTCCGAGCGTTCTTTATTGCGTACGGCTTTCCGGTTCCGGAGCTGCAGGCGGAGTTTCGCGACCCGCTCGATCCGAGCCAGGTGTTTCGCGTCGACTATTTTTGGCGGCTCGAGGACGGGACGTGTGTCATCGGCGAGCTCGACGGAAAGGGGAAGTACACCTTGCAGAACGGTGAGGGCCGGGAGTCGGTCGACCCATTCGTGGCAGAGCGTCAGCGGGAATCTCATCTGACAATGCTCGGGCATAAGGTGCTTCGGTTTACGTTTAACGAACTCAAAGACCCGGGGAAGTTGGTCGGGAAAATGAGGTTGGCGGGTATTCCTCGGCAGGCTGAATTGGCTGAGGAGTGGAGACGCCAGTGGTATGGGCGCTGAGAGGTTTTGTCTCGATCTGTAACGTTTAGAAGTTGTTTGAGTTCGTAATTGTTACAGATCGAGACAAACCGGTGAAACGTCGACCGAATGTCTCGATCTGTAACATCAAGGGGCCCAATAACCCTGTACCTGTTACAGATCGAGACATTCCCCTGATGTTGCTGGGGTGGGGCTGCAACGTATTCCGTCCCCCACATCCCCTCTTCCCTCCGTTAACCGATATGCTCGACTTTAGGTCGCTGCATTAGGTGATAATGGACAAATGTTCAAGTTAATCGTGAGGGAGGAGCTCGATATGGCATCTGCCGATCGTTCCACGTTGTTTATCAATGCGACCATTCTGGATGGTTCGGAGCATATGGAGCCGCAACCCGATATGGCCGTGACTGTTGAGCGCGGCGTCATCACCTGGATGGGGCCGAGTGCTGTGGCGCAGGCGCCCGCGGGTGCCGAGGTTATCGACCTGGGCGGTGCGTATCTCATGCCCGGTCTCATCAATATGCACGTGCACCTGTGCGGCTCGGGCAAGCCTGTCTCGGCCGGCGATGCGGGAGCGCTGATGAAGAAGCTCGATAATCCCGTGGGGCGTGCCATCGTCCGCCGCATCCTCAAGGGCAGTGCCCAGCAGCAGCTGGCAAGCGGCGTGACCACGGTGCGCGGCGCGGGCGACCCGCTGTTTGCCGACATCGCCGTGCGCGACGCTATCGACGCCGGTAAGTATCAGGGTCCGCGTCTGGTAGCGCCGGGAACGGGCGTCACGGTGCCGGGCGGCCATGGTGCGGGCTTGTTCGCCCAGGTGGCCAACAGCCCCGTCGAGGCAGCCGAGCAGGTGCGAGACCTGTATGCGCGCGGCGCCGACGTCATTAAGCTGTTCGTAACGGGCGGTGTGTTCGATGCGACCGAGGTGGGCGAGCCGGGCGTGCTGCGTATGCCGGTGGAGGTTGCCGCGGCGGCGTGCAAGGCGGCGCACGAGGTGGGTCTGCCGGTTATGGCTCATGTCGAGAGCACCGAGGGCGTGAAGGCCGCGCTTGAGGCCGGGGTCGACACGATCGAGCACGGTGCCCCGATGACGCCCGAGATCCTGGAGCTGTACCGTGGCGCCGCGGGCACGCAGCTCGAGGGACGTGCGCCCAGCGTTACCTGCACTATCAGCCCGGCGCTGCCGTTTGTGTTGCTCGACCCGGATAAGACTCATTCGACTGACACGCAAAAGAAGAACGGCGACATCGTGTGCTCGGGCATTATTGAGAGCGCCCGTGCCGCACTGGAAGCTGACGTTAAGGTGGGCCTTGGCACGGACTCGAGCTGCCCGTTCGTGACGCAGTACGACATGTGGCGTGAGGTGGCCTATTTTGCCAAGTATGTCGGCGTGAGCAACGCCTTCGCGCTGCATACGGCTACACAGGTCAATGCCGAGCTGTTGGGTCTGGGCGGCGAGACCGGCACGATCGAGTGCGGCAAGGCTGCCGATATCTTGGTAACGCGCAAGAATCCGCTCGATGACCTGTGCGCTCTGCGTGAGCCGATACATGTGATGTGTCGCGGTGATCTGGTACGCAAGCTCAAGGTGAAGCGTATTCCCGAGGTGGACGCCGAGCTCGACGCGATTATGGCCATGCCTGCCGAAGCGCTGGCTGAGGAGCTGGCCCGCGACGGTGTGGCGTAGATGTGACAAAGGGGCAGCTCCGTTGCCGCATGCAAAAAGCCGAGGTCTCAACACGAGGCCTCGGCTTTTTTATCGAACAAATACTTAAGATTTGGGACAAACAAACCTGATTAATTTGTCCCGCGTGCGGGCGTTAGGAGCGGGTTTCCATCTTGGCGTGGCACTTGGGGCAGGTGACGCGGATCTTGCCTTTGCCCTTGGGGACGGAGAGCATCTGGCCGCAGTTGGGGCACTTGAGGTATGCCGTAGTTTTGCGACCCTTCCACATCTTCTTGGCCGTGCGCTTGGCGCGCTCAAAGTCTTCCTTGCTCGTTCCAGCCGCGCGCGAGGCGTTGGCCACCGCAGCGCCGCCGCCCAAACTGGCGACGAATTTGCCCAAGCCGGGGACGTTCGCGGTCGCGGCGACAAAGGCCGCGTTCTCCTTGCGACGTGCGTCGATATTCTTGGACAGGCCACGCAGCACGCCGAGCACGATCACGGCGATGGCGATCCAGCTGAGCCACTGGACACGGGCGAGCGATCCAATCATTGCGATGGCGATGCCGGCAAAGCCCATCACGATGGTGAGCTCGTCGGCGCCATTGCGGCCCTTCATAAAGTCATTCATGCGAATTGCCTTTCGTTCGATATACCGCACGCCTTTATACCCGATTTAGAGCAAGGGGGACAGGTTAATCTACACCAAGGTGGTGCAAAAGAAGTCTGCCCCCAATGTCCCCAATTACTTGGAGAGCTTGTCGACGACGCGTTCGATCTCGGCGAGCTTGGCGGCTTTGAGGTCTTCGTCGCCCGATTCGATTGCCGAAGTCACGCAGCCCTCGATATGCGCCTTGAGCACGTCGGCGTTAATGCGCGCGAGGAGCGCCTGTGTGGCCATGAGCTGTGTGGAGATATCGACGCAATAACGGTCCTCCTCGACCATCCGCAAGATGCCGTCGATCTGGCCGCGTGCCGTCTTGAGCATGCGGGTCACCGATTTGTGGTCTGCCATCATGGCGGGTCCTCGTTTCTGGTCGGGGGGGTGCGGGTCGTTACGCGGCGGTCACGGACAGGGCGTGGAACTTCTCGCCGGCGCCCTCGACGGCGGCAGCGAGCTGCTCAGCGGTCACGGTGTCGGCGCACTCCACCTGGACGGTCTGGGTCTCGTGATCGGCGTCGGCATCGGTCACGCCGGCTACGTTGAGCAGCGCGGTCTCGACAGTAGCGTCGCAGTGGCCGCACATGAGGCCGGAAGTCTTAATCGTGTAACGCATGGGTATTCCTCTCTGTTATGTCGGCTTTCCCAGGCACCCGACCTTGACCTTCAAGCCGTCGCTCGCGTACCAAAGTACGCGTCGCTCCTCTTTCAGGTCAATCTCGGGCACCTGGAAAACCCGTTCTAAATGGACTTAATGGTGAGCCTATTTTGCCACTTTAGGCTTAAAGGATTTCAGGCGCAGCGCATTGCTTACGACGCACACGCTCGATAAGCTCATGGCTGCAGCGCCAAACATCGGCGAGAGTTGCCAGCCGGTGAGCGGGAAGAACACGCCCGCGGCGAGCGGAATGCCGATGCCGTTGTAGAACAGTGCCCAGAACAGGTCCTGCTTGATGTTGCGGATCGTGGCGCGCGAAAGCTCGATGGCGCGGGCGACGTCCATGAGGTCGCTGCGCATGAGCACCACGTCGGCGCCCTCCTTGGCGATGTCGGCGCCGGTGCCAATGGCAAGGCCCGCGTCGGCGCGCGCCAGGGCGGGGGAGTCATTGATGCCGTCGCCCACCATGGCGACCTTGCCGCCCGCATCTTGCAGTTCGCGCACGTGGCGTTCCTTGTCGGCGGGGAGGACGTCGGCGATAACCTGTTCGCTGGTGAGTCCCACGCGGCGGGCGATGGCCTCGGCCGTCACGCGGTTGTCGCCGGTGAGCATGCGCACGTCGACGCCGAGCTTGCGGAGCGCGGCGATGGCCTCGGCGCTCGTTTCTTTGACCTCGTCAGCCACGGCGATGGTACCAACGAGCTCGCCGTTCTTGGCAAAGAACAGCGGCGTCTTGCCCTCGGTGGCAAATTGCTCGGCAAGGTCCGTAGGCACGGCGGCGCCCAACTCGTCCATGAAGCGCACGTTGCCGGCAGCGATGACATTCTGTCCCTCGCGCGCCGTAACGCCTCGCCCGGGCACGGCAGCAAAGTCCTCGACCATGCGCGCCACGATTCCGTGCGACTCGCACTCGGCCATAATCGCCTCGGCCAGCGGGTGCTCGCTCGAGCGCTCCAGCGCGGCGGCCAGCTTGAGCAGCGCCTTTTCGCTCATGGCGGGCGAGCCGTCGGCGCGTGCGGCAACCACGATATCGGTCACGGCCGGCTTGCCGCGGGTGACGGTGCCCGTCTTGTCGAGCACGACGGTGCCCACGCTGCGCAGGTTCTCTAGCGCCTCGGCGCTCTTAAACAGAATGCCCATCTCGGCGCCCTTGCCGGTGCCCACCATAATGGCGACGGGCGTGGCCAGGCCGAGTGCGCACGGGCAGCTAATCACCAACACGGCCACGGCGGAGGTGAGCGCCTCGTTTATGCTGCCGGTCAGTGCCGTCCACACCGCAAAGGTCACGGCCGAGATCACGAACACCACGGGAACGAACACACCGGCGACCTTATCGGCCATGCGGGCAATGGGCGCCTTGGTGGCGTTGGCGTCCTCGACGAGCTGGATGATCTTGGCAAGCGACGTGTCGGCGCCCACGCGTGTGGCACGGAAGGTAAACGATCCGGTGCGGTTGACCGTGGCGGCGTTGACGGTGTCGCTGGCGGTCTTTTCCACGGGGATGGACTCGCCGGTGAGCGCACTCTCGTCCACGGCCGAGCTGCCCTCGAGCACCACGCCATCGACGGGGATGGACTCTCCGGGGCGTACGCGCAGGACCTGGCCGGGAAGGATACTGTCGACGTCGACGGTGGTTTCGGTGCCGTCGTCGGCAACGACGGTCGCAGTCTTGGGTGCCAAGTCGATGAGCGCCTCGATAGCGCCGCCGGTTTTGGATTTGCTGCGTGTCTCGAGGTATTTGCCCACGGTGACCAGCGACAGGATGGTGCCGGCGCTCTCAAAATACAGGTTGTCCATGCTCGTCATCATGGCCTCGTGCACCTGACCTGTGGCCAGCTGGTCGGCCATGATAAACATGGCATAGAGCGACCAGGCGATCGACGCGGTGGCGCCGACGGCGATGAGAGCGTCCATGGTCGGCGCGCCGTGCGCGAGCGATTTAAACCCGTTGATAAAGTACGCGTCGTTGACGTAGACGATGGGGATGAGCAGGACGAGCTCGGTGAGGGCGAGCGTCATGCTGTGGGCATGGTCGGTGAAGACGCCGGGCAGTGGCCAACCGAGCATGTGCCCCATGCCTATGTAGAACAGCGGGATGAGGAAGATGATCGAGACGATGAGGCGGGTGCGCATGGCAGAGGCGGCGGCCTCCAACTTTTTGGTCGGCGACTCCATATGCGCGGCGCCGGACCTGGCTTGCGCACTTCCGCTTTGGACAGCGTCGGTGCCCGTGCTGATGGGCGAGGCCGAGTAGCCCGCGCGGTCGACAGCGGTGCAGATGTCGTCGGAGGTGACCTGCGCGGGGTCGTAGTCGACCATCATGGAACCGGCGAGCAGGTTGACCGCGACGCTTTGGACGCCGTCGAGTTTGCTCACGGCGCGATCCACATGCGCCTGGCAGGCGGCGCATGTCATGCCGCCCACGTCGAACTTATCTTGAGCCATGGTTTCTCCTTTCTGCAGTTCGGTGTTGGAATTGTTAACCTGCCGATACTATACACCCATACCCCCTGGGGGTGTCCAGTGGGGATGAAAATGTATGACATTTCGCTACAGATGCGGGTGGCTGCTCAATCGTTGGCAGCTCATGTCAAACATCTCGATCTGTAACATCTAGCGGGGAAAATGACCTCTAACTGTTACAGATCGAGATTATGTTTTGCGATGTTTGAGTTCGTCTCAATCTGTAACGTGTAGACCCGGTTTTGTCTCGTAACTGTTACAGATTGAGACAATCGGCCCAGGCCCGCCTCGTCCGCTCCGTCATCTGTGGTTTACGTGGGGGCATGCGAAGCACGGGTATACTAACCCGCGGCGAATCTGCTCCATCGCTTAGGGCCGCTGCGTCTGGACGGCGCGTGATAGGGCTGCCAAAGCGATCGCCAGCGTGCTGAGCAACGTCCTCTCTGTGCGCACCCGTTTTTGTATGTATTAGCGCACTACCAAGCACGCCCGCGCGGCCGCATGCCGTGCCCATTGCGCGTGCAGATAAGGAACAACAACATATGCGTAATTCTGTATCCGACGTCACCGACGCCGAGATCCTGGACGAGACCCGCGAGGCCATGACCCAGGCTGCCTTCGATGCCGCCGATGAGGCCAATGCTGCCCAGGCCGTCGAGTCCGCTACCGAGAGCCTGCCCGCCTTTGACGAGCTGGGCCTTTCCGACGAGATGCTTCGTGCCATCGAGAACCTGGGCTACACGGCGCCGACGCCCGTGCAGGCCGGCTCAATCCCCGTGGTGCTCGAGGGCCGCGACCTGCTTGCTGCCGCTCAGACTGGCACCGGCAAGACGGCCGCTTTTTTGCTGCCGACCATGAACAATCTGGAGCACATCGCTCCTCCCAAACCCGTGCGCGAGCGCGGCGGCCGCAACCGCCGTCGCGGTGCTAAAAAGCCCGAGGGCAACGGCCGTGGCCCCGTGATGCTCGTCATCACCCCCACGCGCGAGCTCGCCCAGCAGATCGACGAGGTCGCGAGCAAGATCGCCGACGTCACGGGCCACGTTGCCGTGACCGTCGTGGGCGGCGTGAGCTACAAGCCGCAGACCGCGGCGCTCAAGTACGGCTGCGACATTCTGGTCGCCACGCCGGGCCGTCTGGTCGATCTGATCGAGCAGGGCGCTTGCCACCTGGACGAGGTCAAGGTGCTGGTACTCGACGAGGCCGACCGCATGCTCGACATGGGCTTTTTGCCCGCCGTCCGCCGCATTGTGCGCGAGACGCCGGTCGAGCGCCAGACGCTGCTATTCTCGGCGACCCTCGACGAGGAGGCCGTGGGCGAGATCACCGACCTGGTGAGCGATCCGGCCCGCGTGGAGATCGCGCCTGCCACGTCGACCGCCGACACCGTCGACCAGTTTGTGTTCCCGGTGTCCATCGAGGCCAAGAACAACCTGCTGCCCGAGTTCCTCAAGAAGGAGGGTCCGGAGCGCACCATCGTCTTTATGCGTACCAAGCACCGCGCCGACAGCTGCTGCCGTCGTCTGGAGCGTAAGGGCATCAAGGCCGCCGCGATTCACGGCAACCGTAGCCAGGCCCAGCGCGAGCGCGCGCTCTCGGCCTTCCGCGACGGTACCGTCGACGTGCTGGTGGCAACCGACGTTCTCGCTCGCGGCATCGACATCAGCGACGTGCGCTATGTCGTGAACTTTGACGTGCCGGCCGAGCCGACCGATTACATCCACCGCATCGGCCGCACGGGCCGTGCCGGTGAGCTGGGCTGGGCCATCACGTTTGTGACCGAGCAGGACGTCGATGAGTTCTATGAGATCGAGAAGCTCATGGACAAGACCGCCGACATCTACGAGGCCGGCGACCTGCATGTGGGTCCCAACCCGCCCGCGGTTGATCCCGAGCGCGACCCTGCGGCCTTTAAGGTGAAGAAGAAGACCAAGCGCGGCAAGTCCAAGAGCAAGAAGAAGCTCGAGCAGGCACGTCGCGACGGCAAGCGCAACGGCGACGATTACGGCGATGTTGCCGGTCGTTCCAACCGCGGTCGCGATGAGCGTCGCGGCGACGGCGAGCGTCCGAGCCGTCCCAAGCGCGGCGGCAAGACCCGCGTGCGCGAGGGCGTTCAGGCTCGCGTGGACGAGGCTGTGGAGAGCGTGGCTCGCGAGGTGGCTGCCGAGGAGCGCGGGGGTGCTGCTGCTGTCGAGCAGACCCCGCGCGGGAACCGTGCCGAGCGCCGTGCCAAGCAGTTCCAGGGCGAAGCGCACCGCCGTCGTCGTGAAGACGAGGACCGTGGCGGTCGTCGTCGTGTTGAGCGCGAAGACGAGGGCCGCGGTTCGCGCGGTGGCAAGCGCGGTTCGGGTGACCGTCGTCGCTCCGGTCGCGATGGCGAGCGCGGCGGGCGCGATGAGCGCCGTGGCGGCGAAGGCCGTGGCTCGCGTGACGAGCGTGGTACCCGCGGCGGCGAGTCCCGCGGCGGCAAGCGCTTTGACGAGCGCGGAGGCCGCGAGGGTGGCCGCGGTGGCGAGCGTCGCGAGGGCGCTCGTGGCAACGGTGGTCGCAGCGGCGCCGGTCGTTCGAATGAGTCGCGTGATCGTCGCGATCCGCGTGCCAGCCGCGATCGTCGCGATGACTGGCGCAACTACGACGACACCCGCGAGGAGCGCCGTGGCGGCTATCGCGGCGGGCGCGGCGGCAACCAGGCCGGCTCCCGCGGCGGTCGTGCCGGCGGTCGCGATAACCGTAGCAGCTATGGTAACAATCGTGGCGGCAAGCGCGGCGGCAGCTCCCGTCGTCCCGGCGACGGCGGCGGCAAGCGCAAATAACATACGCATCGCCCGCTAGAGCGAGGTGAACCAAGGGCCCCGAGCAACTACGTTCGGGGCCCTTTTGTTTGCCGTATCCGATCGCTAGTTCAAATGTGATTTCCTCGGGAATGCATCTAGAGGATGCCGTGGGCTTGTTTCCTGCCATGCAGCAATGGGTTCTATGGGGTGCGCCGTGCATTTTTTGGAGTATTCTGCAGTTCGAGTTGTCTGCATATGATTCGACGTCGCCAACGGTGGCCTTCGGATATCCCTAGCGAGCGTTCCGAGTCAGATTTCGCCGTTTTCCGGAGCAGGGGGCGCGTCATTCTCGCCATGTCGGGACTTAGAATGATACGGCGCCCTACAGTTTTGCCCACCCGCGGCGGTGCTGGCGCGGTCACGTTGCAGAATACTCCGTTTTTTGCACGGGCCAGGATGGGGTACCTCAGGAGAACGTGGCGGTATCCCGTAAATATATACAATCTGTACCGTAATTTATACAAAACGAAGAGGCAGACAGCGTAGGGTGGGTGCATTGGGGTGCCTGGCGCACCAAAACGGGGAGCTCCCCCCATGCGCCGTATACTCTGTCTGAATGTGAAAACGGCTTGACGCGTTGCTAGGCGTAGGGAGAGGGTGCCTCGATGAGCGTATTCGAAATTGTGTTTAGTCCGACGGGTGGAACGCGGAAGGTGTCTGGCCTTGTGGCCGGGGCGCTGGACAATAATACCGTTACCGTCGATCTGACCGATAGCGGGCTAGATTTCAGCGCTGTCTCGATGACTGAGGACGACGTGGCCGTAATCTCTGTGCCGGCGTATGCCGGTAGAATCCCGGCTGTGGTGGCTGACCGGTTGGGCATGGTGCGCGGCAACGGGGCTCGGGCTGTTTTGGTTTGTGTATACGGAAACCGCGCGTTTGAGGACACGCTCGTAGAGCTGGAGGACGTTGCGAAGCGCGCCGGATTTAGGGTGGTTGCAGCTGTTTCTGCTATTGCTGAGCATTCCGTTGCTCGTCAGTTTGCTGCTGGGCGACCGGATGCGCAGGATGCGGCGCAGCTCGCAGAGTTTGCGCAACAAATTCAGCAAAAGCTGTTGGCTGAGGATGCGTCCGAGCCCTCTATCCCCGGCAATCGCCCTTATAAACAAGCTGGAGGTCGCCGTATGGCACCCGAGGCAACAGAGGAATGCGTCTCCTGCGGTGCATGCGCCGCGGCGTGTCCCGTTTGTGCTATCGACAAGGGCGACCCCAAGCGAGCAGCTGACGAGGCGTGCATCTCCTGCATGCGCTGCATCGCCGTATGCCCGCGAGGCGCTCGCAAGCTTGATCCCAACAAGCTATCCGCTGTTTCCCAGATGCTGAGCAAGGCTTGCGTCGTGCGGAAGGAATGCAAGCTCTTCATCTAACGCATGCGAAATTGCTGCAAGGAGTGTCCCTGGGTGCCGGCAGAAAAGGAACGTCCCTAAGTGCCGCCTAAAAACCGTTTATCGGAGAATAAATACCGTTCACCGGTCATAATGATTGTTCTGGCTTTGGGCTTGTCTACAATAGCTCCCGTAAAAAGAAATGCGGAAGGTTACCGAGTCCCTCGGACGTGGGCCTAACCAAAGTCTTTGAACGGGTGTGTCTCTGTGGATGCATTCGCTTGATTTTGGTTGGGCTATATTTATGAAGGGACATGCCACCATGGGTTTCTTTTCTCGCCTGATGGGCGGTTCGGATGAGCAGAAGACTGCAACTTCCGAGTTCGAAATCCTCGCTCCTGTTTCCGGCGAGCTTGTTCATCTAGAAAATACCAATGACCCCGCTTTTAGCAGCCGTGCCGTGGGCGATGGCGTTGCCGTGGTTCCCCAAGAGGGAACGGTGTGCGCTCCTGTTTCCGGCACCGTCGCGGCGCTGTTTCCGACTGAGCACGCGCTGGGCATCATGTCCGACGACAGCTCTGCTCAGGTGATGCTGCATATCGGAATCGACACTGTTAAACTTGAGGGCAAGGGCTTCCATGCGCTTGTTGCTCAGGGTGACCATGTCGACGCGGGCCAGCCCCTCGTCGAGGTCGATTTCGACGCGGTTCGCGCCGCTGGCTTCGACCCCACGGTCTTTGTTATCGTGTGCGAGCGTTCGGAGAACTCGACTCTTCGTGAGCATGCTTCCGGCCCTGTTGCTGTTAAAGAGCCTGTCGTCTGGCTTTCCGAGTAAATTCTTGTGGTGGGTACCGTGGTTATCAAGCGAGTTTTCAACAATAACGTCGCAATGGTCACTTCGGACGATGGCTCCGAGCTCATCGTCATCGGTCGAGGCCTCTGCTTTGGCCGTCATGCCGGCGATGCCATCGACGAGGCGTCGATTGAAAAGACCTACGCGTTGCAGAAGGGAACTTCTCAGGACTCGCGTACGATTGACCGCTTGGCACATCTTTTGGAGTCCATCCCCACCGTCAACCTCATGATTGCCGAGGATATTGTTCAGATGCTCCGTCGAGAGCTCAATGTTGATGTCAACGACAAG
>CALBOJ010000128.1 GCA_937896835.1 uncultured Collinsella sp. | reverse complement strand
CCATTGAGGGGCTCGAGTGCGACAAGGTGATGTTCGACCACGAGATGGGTGGCTATATGGCTACCCGCTATCTGATCGAGCAGGGCCACCGTCGCATTGCCTGCTTGGTTAATGCGCGTCGTTCCAATACGGGTCGCAAGCGACTTGCCGGCTATGAGCGCGCGCTGCGCGAGGTTGGCCTGCCTATCGACGCGCGTTTGGAGTTTGAGAGCGAGTACTACATTCCGAGCGCCTACGAGGCCTCGGAGGCGGTGCTCGCAACCGACGCCACTGCCGTGTTCGCAAGCTCGGACAACATTGCCCTCGGTTTGCTCAAGCGATTGCACGAGATGGGGAAGAGCATCCCGGGCGATATTTCGGTGGTGAGCTATGACAACTCGGCGGCCGACGTTCTCTTTGAGCCGGCGCTGACCGCCATTGAGCAGGATCCTGGTGTCCTCGCGGAACATGCTTTTGGCTGCATGTCCAAGCGTCTTGCCGGTAGGGGCGGCAGGCGTGCCGAAGAGGTCGTCCTGGAGCCGGCGCTTATCGTTAAGGGCAGCGTGCTCGAACTTACTAAACATAACTAAACACGTTTATCAATTTGCAGAGACCGAATGTGGAGCACCTGTGGCAGACAATGCCGCAGGTGAATGTCGCGTTTTGTTGATCGATGTGATTGATAAGGGTGATAAAACGTTTTTTCACCATGATAAAACGTTTTAGCAAATATACTAGTCCCAACGAATGGTTGCCGTATTGGAGGGCGACCGCACAGCGGAGGGACATAAACAATGGCTAAAACACTGGGGACGCCGTGGCAAAAGCTGGGCCACGAGGTGCCGGCTTCCGAGCTCGAGGGTGTCGACCTGTATTGGCGTGCATCGAATTATCTGTCCGTCGGTCAGATCTACCTTCGCTCTAACCCGCTCATGCGCCCCGACTTTGTCGATGAGAAAACCGGTGAGGTGCGCGACTTTGGTCGCCCGGACGTTAAGCACCGCCTGGTCGGTCACTGGGGCACCACGCCCGGCATTAACTTTCTGTTCGGTCATGTCAACCGCCTCATCGCCGATCACAACCAGAACGCGATCTTCTTGATGGGCCCGGGTCACGGTGGTCCCGCTGGCACCGCCCAGTCGTTGCTCGATGGTACCTACCGCGAGATTCGCCCCGACATTACCAATGATGAGGCCGGCCTGCAGAAGTTCTTCCGCCAGTTTTCCTACCCCGGCGGTATTCCGAGCCATTTTGCGCCTGAGACGCCTGGCTCCATCCACGAGGGCGGCGAGCTCGGCTACACGCTCAGCCACGCCTACGGTGCCGTCATGGATAACCCGAGCCTGCTGGCCGTGGCTGTGGTGGGCGACGGCGAGTCCGAGACCGGTCCGCTCGCGACCTCTTGGCAGTCCAACAAGCTCGTGAACCCGGCAACCGATGGTATCGTCCTGCCGATCCTGCACCTCAACGGCTACAAGATCGCCAACCCCACCATTCTTGCCCGCGTGTCCGACGAGGAGCTCACCAAGTTCTTTGAGGGCATGGGCTATAAGCCGCATTTCTTTGTCGCCGGCTTTGACGACGAGAGCCATGCGAGCATTCATGCGCGTTTCGCCACCCTGTTCGAGCAGGTCTTCGATGAGATCTGCGACATCAAGGCCACCGCTATGGCTCAGGCCACTGCGGGCGAGACCGTGGTCCGTCCGGCCTATCCCATGATCGTGTTCCGTACGCCCAAGGGTTGGACCTGCCCCAAGCAGATTGATGGCAAGAAGACCGAGGACTCCTGGCGCGCCCATCAGGTGCCGCTGGCGAGTGCCAAGGACACCCACGAGCACTTCCGCGTGCTGCGCGAGTGGCTGCGCTCCTACAAGCCCGAGGAGCTCTTTACGCCCGAGGGCCAGGTGCGCCCCGAGGTGACGGCCTTTATGCCGACCGGCGAGCTGCGTATCGGCGCCAATCCCAACGCGAACGGCGGCAAGGTACGCCGTGAGCTCGAGCTTCCCGATATTCACGCTCACGAGATCCCCGTCGCAAGTAAGGGCCACGGCTGGGGCTCCACCGAGGCCGCCCGCGTCTTTGGTGAGTACACTGCCGATGTTCTGGCCAAGAACATGGATGATTTCCGCATCTTCGGTCCCGACGAGACCGCGTCCAACCGCCTGCAGGCTGCCTATAAGGTGACCAAGAAGCAGTGGGATGCCGGTTTCTACGAGGACGATGCCAACGACGAGCTGCTGGCCGGTTCCGGTAAGGTTGTCGAGCAGCTGTCCGAGCACCAGTGCGAGGGCTTCCTCGAGGCCTACGTGCTCACCGGCCGCTCCGGTGTGTGGAGCTCCTACGAGAGCTTTGTCCACGTGGTCGATTCCATGGTCAACCAGCACTGCAAATGGCTCGAAGCAACCAAGCGCGAGATTCCGTGGCGTGCTCCTATCAGCGGCCTCAACATTTTGCTGTCGAGCCATGTCTGGCGCCAGGACCACAACGGCTTTTCGCACCAGGACCCCGGCTTTATCGACCTGCTGCTCAACAAGGCCAACGACACGCATGTCGTGAATGCTTATTATCCGGCCGATGCCAACATGGCCCTTGCTGTGGCCGAGCGCGTCTACCAGTCCACCGACTGCGTCAATGCCATCTTCTGTGGCAAGCAGCCCGCCCCCACCTTCCAGACGGTCGACGAGGCCAAGTCTGAGCTCGCCGAGGGCGTAGCGACTTGGGAGTGGGCATCGACTGCCGACTCGCTCGCCGAGGCCGACGTCGTGGTCGCCACTTGCGGTGACGTGCCGACGCTCGAGTCACTGGCCGCAACCGATATGCTGCGCGGGCTGGGCATCAAGGTCTGGTTTGTCAACGTAGTCGATCTGCTCAAGATCCAGAACGTCTGCGAGAACGACCAAGCCATCAGTGATGAGCGCTGGGCTGAGCTGTTTGGCCGCGGCGAGAAGCCCGTGCTCTTCGCATTCCACGCCTATGCCGGCACGATTCGCCGCCTGATCTGGAACCGCCCCGGCCACGATGCCTTCCGCGTTCACGGCTACGAGGAGAAGGGCTCCACGACCACGCCGTTTGACATGCTGCGCCTGAACAACATGGACCGCTGGGCCCTGGCCGCCGACGTACTGCGCATGGTTGACGCCGATAAGTTTGCCAAGCAGATTGATGAGTGGGAGGCCTTCCGCACCGAGGCCTTTGAGTTCGCGTGCGACGAGGGCTTCGATCACCCGGCCTTTACCGACTGGGTCTGGCCCGACGCCGCAGCCGCAACCGCTGCCGACGGCGTACTCTCCGCAACGCAGCTAACTGCCGGCGACAACGAATAGCATCCGGGACGGTCTCGCGCTGGGGCCGCCTCCGGGCG